>NZ_JBHWUU010000057.1:0-35163 GCF_042737375.1 Streptomyces sp. NPDC060000 | reverse complement strand
GGGGGCTCGAGGTCACCGGGGTGCCGCCGATCCACCCCCTGGGGCCGGGGGCCCCCCCCACCGCGCGCAGGGGGGCGGCCCCGCCCCGGGGGTGGGGCCCGGCGGCCGCCCCCCGGGGTGGGGCGCCCCCGCCGCCGTGTGTTCACCTGTTTTTCAGAGTGCCGTCAGCAGCCCGTCTGACGGCGCATCCGCACAGGTGAGCAGGCACGTCCAGCAGGCGGACGGGTGCTTCGGCCCCGCCCCCTCCTGCCGCTAGGGTGGCGGGGATTCGAGCCGGACAGAGTGGTCCGGACCGGCCCACGTGGAGAAGGTTGTTTCGGGCTATGCGCATTGGTGTCCTCACCTCCGGCGGCGACTGCCCCGGCCTGAACGCCGTCATCCGGTCCGTCGTGCACCGTGCCGTCGCCGACCACGGCGACGAGGTCATCGGGTTCCGGGACGGCTGGAAGGGCCTCCTGGAGTGCGACTACCTCAAGCTCGACCTGGACGCGGTGGGCGGCATCCTCGCCCGCGGCGGCACGATCCTCGGCTCCTCCCGGGTCCAGCCCTCGCATCTGCGGGACGGCGTGGAGCGGGCGCGGGGCCATGTCGAGGAGCTCGGCCTGGACGCGATCATCCCCATCGGGGGTGAGGGCACGCTCAAGGCCGCCCGGCTGATGTCGGACAGCGGTCTGCCGATCGTGGGCGTGCCGAAGACCATCGACAACGACATCGCCGTCACGGACGTCACCTTCGGCTTCGACACGGCGGTCGGTGTCGCGACCGAGGCGCTGGACCGGCTGAAGACCACCGCCGAGTCCCACCAGCGGGTGCTCGTCGTCGAGGTCATGGGGCGCCACACCGGCTGGATAGCGCTGCACTCCGGCATGGCGGCCGGCGCGCACGCCATCGTCGTACCGGAGCGGCCCTTCGACATCGAGGAGCTGGCCCGCCGGGTCGGTGAGCGGTTCGAGGCGGGCAAGCGGTTCGCCATCGTCGTCGCGGCGGAGGGCGCGAAGCCGAAGGCCGGCAGCATGTCCTTCGACGAGGGCGCGAAGGACATCTACGGGCACGAGCGGTTCGCCGGGATCGCCCGGCAGCTCTCCATCGAGCTGGAGTCCCGGCTCGGGAAGGAAGCGCGGCCGGTCATCCTGGGGCATGTGCAGCGGGGCGGTACGCCGACCGCGTACGACCGGGTCCTCGCCACGCGGTTCGGCTGGCACGCGGTGCAGGCCGTGCACCGGCAGGAGTTCGGGAAGATGACGGCCCTGCGCGGGACGGACATCGTGATGGTGTCGCTGGCGGAGGCGGTCGCGACGCTCAAGACCGTGCCGGAGGACCGGTACGCGGAAGCGGAGACCGTCCTGTAAGAGGGGCCCGACTCCCAGCCGCCCCCGGTGACAGAGATCGCCGGGGGCTTCCTTACTCTTGTGGGCGGCAGGAAACGTACAACCCCCCACGAATCAGGAGCCGGCGGCATGGAACACAGCGGGCACGGCATGACCATGGATCTGCCGCCGTTCACGCTGGGGCGGGGGCTTCAGTGGTCGGCGGACCCCTTCTTCCTCGTCGCCTGTCTGGTGGGGCTCGCGCTGTACGCGTGGGGGGTCCTGCGGCTGCGCAGGCGCGGGGACGCGTGGCCGGTCGGGCGTACCGTCTCGTTCGTCGTCGGCGTGCTGACCATCGGGCTCGTCATGTGCACCGGGCTGAACGACTACGGGATGGTCATGTTCAGCGTGCACATGGTGCAGCACATGGTGATCAGCATGCTGTCGCCGATCCTGCTCCTTCTGGGCGCGCCCGTGACGCTGGCGCTGCGCGCGCTGCCGGCCGCCGGACGGGGCCGCAAAGGACCGCGTGAGCTGCTGCTGATGCTGCTGCACAGCCGCTACATGCGGATCATCACCCATCCCGCGTTCACCATCCCGCTGTTCATCGCGAGCCTGTACGCGCTGTACTTCACGCCGATCTTCGACTTCCTGATGGGCTCCAGGGCGGGACACCTGGCGATGATGGTGCACTTCCTGGCCGTCGGTGTGGTGTTCTTCTGGCCGATCATCGGCGTGGACCCGGGGCCGAACCGGCCGGGCTACCTGATGCGGATGCTGGAGCTGTTCGCGGGCATGCCGTTCCACGCGTTCTTCGGCATCGCGCTGATGATGGCGTCGCAGCCGATGGTCGGGACGTTCGAGAACCCGCCCGCCTCGCTCGGCATCGACGCGCTCACCGACCAGAACGCGGCCGGCGGCATCGCCTGGGCGTTCAGCGAGGTCCCGTCGGTGCTGGTGCTGATCGCGCTGCTCTTCCAGTGGTACGGCTCCGAGCAGCGCCAGGCGAAGCGCAAGGACCGGGCCGCCGACCGCGACGGCGACCAGGAGCTGGTGGCGTACAACGCCTATCTTGCGTCGCTCGACACCCACGGGCGCTGATCCCGGGGCACCATGGAGGGGACGCGCCCTGCGGAGGGCGGCCCTGAGGAGGGTGTCGCGATGGCAGGTACGACGGACAGTTCCACGAAGACCATGGGGGTGCTCACCGTCGGCGGGCTCGTCGTGGTGACCGCCTACTCGGTGGCGCTCGGGAGCAACGGCTGGCTGTGGTTCGGCTGGGTCGTGCTCGGGCTGATCACGCTCACCATGATCGTGACGCGGACGAGCTGAGGCCTGCCTGACGGGTGGGCCTTACCGCCGGTGAGGCCCGCCCGCCGGTGAGGCCGGCCTAGCCGCCCGTGAGGCGGGCCGCGGAGTGTACGCCCGGCTGGTACTTCGGCAGCCGGGCGGTGATCTTCATGCCCGCTCCGAGGGCCGTCTCGATGACCAGTCCGTAGTCGTCCCCGTACACCTGGCGGAGCCGGTCGTCCACGTTGGACAGTCCGATGCCCCCGGACGGGCTGACCTCACCGGCCAGGATGCGGCGCAGCGCGACCGGGTCCATGCCGGCGCCGTCGTCCTCGATGACGACCAGTGCCTCGGCGCCCGCGTCCTGCGCGGTGATCTGGATGTGGCATTTGTCGGACTTGCCCTCCAGGCCGTGCTTGACGGCGTTCTCGACGAGCGGCTGGAGGCAGAGGAAGGGCAGCGCCACCGGGAGCACCTCGGGGGCTATCTGGAGGGTGACGGCGAGACGGTCGCCGAACCTGGCCCGGACCAGCGCCAGATAGTGGTCGATGGCGTGGAGCTCGTCGGCGAGGGTGGTGAAGTCGCCGTGTCTGCGGAACGAGTAACGGGTGAAGTCGGCGAACTCCAGGAGCAGTTCGCGGGCGCGTTCGGGGTCGGTGCGGACGAACGACGCGATCACCGCGAGCGAGTTGAAGACGAAGTGCGGGGAGATCTGGGCGCGCAGGGCCTTGATCTCCGCCTCGATCAGTTTCGTACGGGACTGGTCGAGGTCGGCGAGTTCGAGCTGGACGCTCACCCAGCGGGCCACCTCGCCCGCCGCCCGGACCAGGACGGCGGACTCGCGGGGCGCGCAGGCCACGAGGACGCCGAGCACCCGGTCGTCGACGGTCAGCGGGGCGAGGACGGCCCACCGGACGGGGCAGTCGGCGTGCTCGCAGGCGAGGCGGAAGGCCTCGCCCCGGCCGCTCTCCAGGGGGCCGGCGAGCCGCCGCGTGATCTCGGCGCGGTGGTGCGATCCCACCCCGTCCCAGGCCAGCACCTCCTTCTCGTCGGTCAGGCACAACGCGTCCGTGCCGAGCAGCGTGCGCAGTCTGCGGGCCGACCTGCGGGCCGTCTCCTCCGTGAGGCCCGCCCGGAGCGGGGGCGCGGCGAGCGAGGCGGTGTGCAGGGTCTCGAAGGTGGCGTGCTCGACGGGGGTGCCCAGGCCGCCCAGGTTCTCCGGGCGGGCGGTGCGGCGGCCCAGCCAGAAACCGACGGCGAGGAAGGGGAGGATCGCGATGCAGACGCCCGCGAGGAAGTCGCTCACGCCTTCGCCTCCGCCGCCCGCAGTTCCTCCGTGCTCAGTTCCTCGGGCAGGTGGAACCGGGCCAGGATCGCCGCCGTGCCGGCCGGGACCCGGCCCGGGGTGGCCAGGGACACCAGGATCATGGTGAGGAAGCCGAGCGGTACGGACCACAGGGCCGGCCAGGCGAGCAGCGCGTGCAGGCCGCCCGTGCCGGGGAAGCCCGCCATGGTCGCGGCGACGGCGGCGAACGCCGATCCGCCGCCCACCAGCATCCCGGCGGCCGCGCCCGGCGGGGTCAGCCGGCGCCACCAGATGCCGAGGACGAGGAGCGGGCAGAACGAGGACGCCGACACCGCGAAGGCCAGCCCGACCGCGTCGGCCACCGGCAGCCCGCCGACCAGCAGGCTCGCGGCGAGGGGTACGGCCATGGCGAGCCCGGTGCCCAGCCGGAAGTGCCGTACCCCGCGGGCCGGCAGGACGTCCTGGGTGAGTACACCCGCCACGGCCATCGTCAGCCCGGAGGCAGTGGACAGGAACGCGGCGAACGCTCCCCCGGCGACCAGCGCGCCCAGCAGATCGCCGCCGAGGCCGCCGATCACCCGGTCGGGCAGCAGCAGCACGGCCGCGTCGGCGTCGCCGCCGAGGGCCAGCTCGGGGGCGTAGAGGCGGCCCAGGGCTCCGTAGACGGGCGGCAGCAGGTAGAAGGCGCCGATCAGGGCGAGAACGGCGACCGTGGTGCGGCGGGCGGCGACCCCGTGCGGGCTGGTGTAGAAGCGGACGACGACGTGCGGCAGGCCCATGGTGCCGAGGAAGGTCGCGAGGATCAGGCCGTAGGTGGCGTACAGGGGGCGTTCCTCGCGGCCGGCGGCGAGGGAGGTGGACATGCCGCCGTTGCTGCCGCGTTCGGCGACGGGTACGGCGGTGCCCTCGGCGAAGGTGAGACGGGTGCCCCGGTCGATGTGGTGGATGCCGGCGGGGAGGCGGAGCACGGCGTCCCGGTGCGGGCGGCCGTCGACCGTGCCGTTCACCGTCACGGTCAGGGGGCGGTCCAGTCCGAGGTCGAGGGTGTCGCCGACGCGGACGACCCGCTGCTCGCGGAAGGTGGCCGGTTCCCCGAAGACGTCGCGGGATGCTCCGTCGCCCTGCCAGGCGAGGATCAGGAAGAGGGCGGGGACCAGGAGGGCGGTGAGCTTGAGCCAGTACTGGAAGGCCTGCACGAAGGTGATGCTGCGCATGCCGCCCGCGGCGACGGTCGCGGTGACGACGACCGCGACGATCAGTCCGCCGAGCGAGTCGGGGGCGCCGGTCAGTACGGTCAACGTCAGTCCCGCGCCCTGGAGTTGGGGCAGCAGATAGAGCCAGCCCACGCCGACGACGAAGGCACCCGCGAGCCGCCGGGCCGACTGGGAGGCGAGGCGGGCCTCGGCGAAGTCGGGGAGTGTGTAGGCGCCGGAGCGGCGCAGCGGGGCGGCGACGAAGAGCAGCAGCACCAGGTAGCCGGCGGCGTAGCCGACCGGGTACCAGAGCATGTCAGGACCCTGGACCAGGACCAGGCCGGCGATGCCGAGGAAGGAGGCGGCGGAGAGGTACTCGCCGCTGATGGCGGCCGCGTTGAGGCGGGGGCCGACGGTGCGGGAGGCGACGTAGAAGTCGGAGGTGGTGCGGGAGATGCGCAGACCGAAGGCGCCGACGAGAACGGTCGCGACGACGACGAGGGCGACGGCGGGGACGGCGAAGGCCGAGTTCACCGGTCCTCGACCAGGCGTATGAGGTCCCGTTCGTTGCGTTCGGCGCGGCGCACGTACCAGCGGGCGAGCAGGACGAGCGGGCCGTAGAGGCAGAAGCCGAGCACCGCCCATTCGAGGCGGTGCGCGTCGGGCATCGCCGCGAAGAGGAGGGGCAGCGGGCCCACGAGGAGGGTGAGCACGGCGAACACCGCGAGGGCGGCGCGCAGTTGGGAGCGCATCAGGGAGCGGACATAGGTGTGGCCGAGGGTGGTCTGCTCGTCGATCTCGGTACGCGGGCGGTGATGACCCGAGGCACGCCGGGTACGGCGGGTACGCCCGGCGGGACCGGTGACGACGACGCGCCGTTCCACGGGGTCCTGGTGCGGCACGGTCAGGGCCTCCTCATCAGCAGGTCGCGCAGTTCTCGGGCGTGGCGGCGGCTGACCTGGAGTTCCTCGCCGCCGACCAGGACGCTCACCGTGCCGGCGTCCAGGCGGAGTTCGCCTATGTGGCGGAGGGCGACGAGATGGCGGCGGTGGATGCGGACGAAACCGCGGGCGCGCCAGCGCTCCTCCAGGGCGGACAGCGGGATCCGCACCAGATGGCTGCCGCGCTCGGTGTGCAGCCGGGCGTAGTCGCCCTGGGCCTCGACATGGGTGATGTCGTCGACGGTGACGAAACGGGTCACGCCGCCGAGCTCGACGGGTATGTGGCCGGGATCGGGCTCGTGCACGGGGATGCGCGCGACGGCTCCGCGCCGTTCGGCGGCTCTGCGTTCGACGGCGCGCCGGACCGCCTCGGCGAGCCGTTCCTTGCGGACGGGTTTGAGGACGTAGTCGACGGCCTTGAGGTCGAAGGCCTGGACGGCGAAGTCCTCGTGGGCGGTGACGAACACGACCAGCGGCGGCCGCGCGAAACCGGTGAGGAGACGGGCCAGGTCGAGACCGTCGAGGCCGGGCATCTGGATGTCCAGGAAGACCACGTCGATGGCCTCGGGGCCGTCCGGGCCGGACTCGAGGGCGCGGTTGATCCGGCGCAGCGCCTCGGTCGCGTCGCCGGCGCCCTCCACCGTGCCGATCCGGGGGTCGGCGGTGAGCAGGTACAGCAGCTCCTCCAGCGAGGGGCGTTCGTCGTCGACGGCGAGGGCGCGCAGCATGAGGGTGGAGTGTAGGGGTGATCCGCGCGCCTGGACATGTACCGGGGTGTGGACGTACGTGCTGGATACAGTGCGCCCATGAACAGCGTGCCTGCCCCATTCGACGAGCTCGACCGGAAGATCATCACCGCTCTGATGGCGAACGCGAGGACGAGCTTCGCCGAGATCGGCACGGCCGTCGGGCTGTCCTCGACGGCGGTCAAGCGCCGGGTGGACCGGTTGCGGGAGACCGGGGTGATCACCGGGTTCACGGCCACCGTGCGGCCGTCGGCGCTGGGCTGGCGCACGGAGGCGTACGTGGAGGTCTACTGCGAGGGCGCCGCGCCCCCCAGACGCCTCGCGGAGGTGGCGCGCAACCATCCGGAGATCACCGCGGCCATGACGGTGACGGGCGGGGCGGACGCGCTGCTGCATGTGCGGGCGCGGGACGTGGAGCACTTCGAGAACGTGCTGGAGCGCATCCGGGCCGAGCCGTTCATCCGCAAGACGATCAGCGTGATGGTGCTGTCGCACCTGCTGCCGGACAGCCCGGAAGCGGGCGCGAGTCAACCCGCTCCCGAATAAACCTCCGCACGCGCAGTGAACCTGCGTCGATCAGGTACAGCACGCAGCATTACTGCGTGAACACGCAACGCTTGTTCCTTGTCGGGCGTCCCGGTCAGTTCCTACCTTGGTGTCAACCCCAGTCGACACCGCAGGAAAGTGGAAAGGTGGAGGTACCTCTCTGTGACCGACAGCCGTGTGCGGCGCCCCCGGCGCTTTCTGGTCTGTGAGCCCAGACACTTCGCCGTGCAGTACGCGATCAACCCCTGGATGCGTCCCGACACCCCGGTCGACGTGGACCTCGCCCAGGAGCAGTGGCAGTCACTGATCCGCGCCTACCGCGCCCACGGCCACACCGTGGACACCGTGGAGCCGGCCCCCGGTCTCCCCGACATGGTGTTCGCCGCGAACTCGGCGGTCGTGGTGGCCGGCCGTGTCTTCGGCTCGCTCTTCCACGCGCCCGAGCGGCGGCCCGAGTCCGTCCACTACGACACCTGGTTCACGGCGGCGGGCTACGACGTGCACCGGCCGGAGTCGGTCTGCGAGGGCGAGGGCGACCTGGTGTGGACGGGCCGCTACGTGCTGGCCGGCACCGGCTTCCGGACGACCCGCGAGGCGCACCGGGAGGTGCAGGAGTTCTTCGGTCACCCGGTGATCAGCCTGACCCTGGTGGACCCGCACTTCTACCACCTGGACACGGCGCTGTTCGTCCTGGACGACGACAACATCTCGTACTACCCGCAGGCGTTCTCCTCCGGCAGCCGTGCGGTGCTCGCCCGGCTGTATCCGGACGCGGTGCTCGCCACCCGCGACGACGCCATGGCGTTCGGCCTGAACTCCGTCTCCGACGGCCGTCATGTCTTCATCGCACCCCGGGCCGAGGCCCTCGCGTCCCGTCTCACCGAACGCGGTTATGTCCCCGTCCCCGTCGACCTCTCCGAGTTCCAGAAGGCCGGCGGTGGCATCAAGTGCTGCACCCAGGAGATCCGTTCATGACCGCACCCGCCGTCCGTACGCGTACCTCCGCCGATCTGATCCGTGCCGAGGAACCCGTCCTCGCGCACAACTACCATCCGCTGCCCGTGGTCGTCGCGAGCGCCGAGGGCGCGTGGGTGGAGGACGTGGAGGGCCGCCGCTACCTCGACATGCTGGCCGGCTACTCGGCCCTCAACTTCGGTCACCGGCACCCCCTGCTGATCGAGGCGGCCCACCGCCAGCTGGACCGTCTCACCCTCACCTCCCGCGCCTTCCACAACGACCGCCTCGCCGAGTTCGCCGAGCGGCTCGCGGGGCTGACCGGCCTGGACATGGTCCTGCCGATGAACACGGGCGCCGAGGCGGTCGAGAGCGGCATCAAAGTGGCCCGCAAGTGGGCTTACGAGGTGAAGGGCGTGCCCCCCGACCGGGCGACGATCGTGGTCGCCGCCGACAACTTCCACGGCCGCACGACGACGATCGTCAGCTTCTCGACCGACGAGACGGCGCGGGCGGGCTTCGGACCGTTCACGCCGGGTTTCCGGATCGTGCCGTACAACGACCTGGCCGCGCTGGAGAGGGCCGTCGACGAGACGACGGCGGCGGTGCTCATCGAGCCGATCCAGGGCGAGGCGGGCGTCGTCATCCCCGCCGACGGCTATCTGGCCGGGGTGCGGGAGCTGACCCGCCGCCGGAACTGCCTGTTCGTCGCGGACGAGATCCAGTCCGGGCTGGGGCGTACCGGGCGGACGCTCGCCGTGGAGCACGAAGGGGTCGTCCCCGACGTGCTGCTGCTGGGCAAGGCGCTGGGCGGCGGGATCGTGCCGGTGTCTGCGGTGGTGGCCCGGCGCGAGGTGCTGTCGGTGCTGCGGCCGGGCGAGCACGGGTCGACCTTCGGCGGCAATCCGCTGGCCGCGGCGGTCGGCACGGCGGTGGTGGAGCTGCTGGAGACGGGTGAGTTCCAGCGCCGGGCGACCGAACTGGGCGTCGTCCTGCGGGACGGACTGACCGCTCTCGTCGGCAAGGGCGTCGTCGGCTTCCGGGCGCGCGGGCTGTGGGCGGGCGTCGACGTCGACCCGGCGCTGGGCACGGGCCGCGAGGTGAGCGAGCGCCTCATGCGGGAGGGCGTCCTGGTCAAGGACACCCACGGCTCGACCATCCGGCTGGCACCGCCACTGACGATCACCGGTGAGGAACTGGCCTCGGCGCTGGCCGTCCTGGAGAACGTGCTGGCGCAGCGGGGCTGAGCACCGGCGTGGTTCCATCACCGCTCTCCCGGCGGAGCGTTCGGCTCCCGGGTGGCTCAGCCGCTGCCGTGCAGGCAGGGTGATGATTGAGTCAGGAGGTGGTAGACCACTCTCAGCGACAGAGAGGTCGACCGTGGGCACACACGACGAGGACGACGTTGCCCGCCGGCGGTTCGACGTGGCGGATGCCGCGCCCCTGCTGCTCGACTCGCGGGGCGTGGTGACGAGCTGGACCAGGGACGCCGAACGGCTGCTGGGATACCCGGCCGCCGAGGCGGTGGGCATGGACCTGGCAGGGCTGCTCGCCGACGGGGACGCCGGGCAGGTGCCGTACGTCCTCGAACGGTGCGCTCGGGCCGGCGGCTGGGCGGGGCTGCTGTCGGCCCGCCACCAGGACGGACGGCCGGTGCCCGTGATGGCGCGGATCACCTCGGCCCGCGAGCCCGGCGGCGGCGCGCGCTGGCTGTTGCTGCTGAACGAGATGGCCGACGCCCCGGGCTGGAACATGAGCCGCTCGGTGCTGGAGAAGATGGTCGGCGGTTCCCCGATCGGCATAGCGATGGTCAACACGGACCTGCGTTTCGTGTGGTCGAACGCGGCCCTGTCCCGGTTCGGCGGCGGCCCGCCCGAGCGCCGGCTGGGGCTGCGGCTGGCCGATGTCCAGCCGGGTCTGGACGCCGCGGCGATCGAGGCACAGATGCGGCGGGTGCTGGAGACCGGGGAACCCGTCATCGGTTACGAGCTCGTGGGCCGGGTGCGGGCCGCTCCGCACCGCGAGACGGCGCAGATGTTGTCCTTCACCCGGCTCGACGACGACCAGGGCGGCCCGATGGGCGTCTACTACACGGTCGTGGACATGACCGAGCGGCACCGTGCCCGGCAGCGGCTCGCCCTGCTCGACCGGGCCGGCCGGCGGATCGGCCGCAGCCTGGACATCGTCCGGACCGCTCAGGAGCTGGCGGACGTGGCGGTGCCGGGGTTCGCCGACTTCGTCACCGTGGATCTGCTGGAGCCGGTGCTGCGGGGGGCGGAACCGGCACCGGGACAGGCGACGGACGGCCCGGAGAACTCCGTCACCCTGCGCAGGTCCGGGCGGCGGACGGCCGGCGATCCCGGGGACGCGACCGGCTCCCCCGCGGTCGTGTACCGGGCCGGTTCGCCCGCGGTGCGCACTCTGGCCGGCGGGCACCCCTGGCGGGTGGAGCGGCTCGATCCGCTCGACCCGTTCTGTGCGCTCGATCCGCTCACCGAGGAGTGGGTCGCGGGTCTGCCCGCCGGGTCCGGGCCGCCCAGTGCCCTGATCGTGCCGGTCCGCGCGCGCGGCGCCATCCTCGGCGTGACCACCTTCCTGCGCCGCCACCGGCACGAGCCCTTCGACGAGGACGACCTGGCGCTCGCCGAGGACCTCGTCTCCCGGGCGGCCGTCTGCGTGGACAACGCCCGCCGCTACACGCGCGAGCGCGACGCGGCCCTGGTGCTCCAGCGCAACCTGCTCCCCCGCCGGCTGCCCGAGGTGGAGGCGGTCGAGGTGTCCGCCTGCTACCGGCCGGCCGACGAGCTGACCGGACTCGGCGGCGACTGGTACGACCTGATCCCGCTGTCGGGAGCACGGGTGGCCCTGGTCGTCGGCGAGGTGCCCGGGCACGGCATCGACGCCGCCGCGGCCATGGGGCGGGTACGGACCGCCGTGCGCACCCTCGCCGCCCTGGACCTGCCACCCGAGGAGATCCTGGCGCACCTCGACGACCTGGTCACCCGCATGGACGACGAGGAGGGGACGGCCGAGGCGGGGCCGCGGACGGACGGCATGGCGGCGCCGGAGGCGGGGCCGCGGACGGACGGCATGGCGGCGCCGGAGGCGGGGCCGCGGACGGACGGCACCCGGACCGTGGGATCCGCGTGCGTGTACGCCGTGTACGACCCCGTCGACGGGCGGTGCGTAATGGCCGCCGCCGGGCATCCCGCCCCGGCCGTGGTACTGCCGGACGGCTCCGTCATGTTCGTCGAACTGCCCCAGGGGCCCCCGCTCGGCGCGGGCGGCCCGCCGTTCGAGTCGGCCGAGGTGATCCTTCCGGAGGGCAGCACGCTGGCGCTGCACACCGACGGTCTGCTGGCCCGTGGCGAGCGGTGGGCGCTGGACACCGACCGGGACCGGCTGCGGCACGCCCTGGAGCAGTCGGCGGACACGCTCGGCGTGCGCTGCCGGGCCGTGATCGACGCCCTCGTCCCGGCCCGTCCGTACGACGACGTGGCCCTGCTGATGGCCCGCACCCGCCGGCTGCCCGCCGACCGGATCGCCGACTGGGAGCTGCCCGCCGACCCGGCGGCCGTGGCCGAGGCCCGCAAGGCCGCGAGCCGCCGGCTGGCGGAGTGGGGCCTTGCCGAACTGTCGTTCACCACCGAGCTGGTCGTCAGCGAGCTGGTCACCAACGCCATCCGGTACGCCACCGGGCCGATCCGGCTGCGGCTGATCCGCGAGCGCACCCTGGCCTGCGAGGTCTTCGACGGCGGGACCACCGCACCGCACCTGCGCCATCCGCGCGCCACCGACGAGGGCGGCCGCGGGCTGCTGCTGGTCTCGCAGGTCACCCAGCGGTGGGGTACCCGTTTCCTGCCCGAAGGCAAGATCATCTGGGCCGAACAGTCACTCACGGACGCCGGCGCGTGAAGGCTCCACAGACCGACCGGCCAACCCCATTCGTCACATGACATGAGAAAATGACGCAAGACCGGCAGATGGGGCGCGTCCATGAACGAGACGGCGATCGACTACACGGCGGTGTTCCAGGCCCTGCCGGCCATGGTGGCGCTGCTGACGCCCGAGCTGGTCTACGCGGACGCCAACGCGGAGTTCCTGCGCGTGAGCGGCCGCACGCGCGAGCAGACGGTCGGCCGGCACCTCTTCGAGGTCTTCCCCGGCAACCCCGACGACCGGGCCTCGAGCGGCATGCGCAACCTGGAGGCCTCACTCCACCGGGTGCTGGCCACCGGCGAGCGGGACGCCATGGCGCTGCAACGCTACGACGTCGAGTCGACCGAGCGGCCCGGCGAGTGGGACGAGCGCTACTGGAGCCCGGTCAACGCGCCGGTGTACGGCCCCGACGGCTCGGTCGTGCTGCTGGTGCACCGGGTCGAGGACATCACCGAGCTGATCCGGGCTCGTGGTGGCCGCGGGACGGGCGGAGACGGGGAGCGGGCCGGCAACCGGGGCCACGTCCTGGAGGCCGAGCTGTACACCCGCGCCCGTGAACTCCAGGAACTCAACGAGCGGCTGCGGCTGGCCCACGCCCGTGAGCGCGAGGTGGCCCTCGCCCTTCAGGAGGCGATGCTGCCGGCCGGCCGGCAGGTCGGTCACCACCGGGCCGCCGTGCGCTACCGCCCGGCGGTCGGCGCGCTCAACGTGTGCGGGGACTGGTACGACCTGGTGGACCTGGTCGGCGGCAACCGCATCGGGGTGTCGGTCGGCGACGTCGTCGGGCACGGCCTGGACGCCGCCGGGGTGATGGGCCAGCTGCGCAGCGCGCTCAGCGCGACCTCCCGGGTCGCCGGGGGCCCGGCCGAGGCGCTGAACGTCCTCGGCCGGTACGCGCATGTCGTCGACGGCGCCGAATCGGCCACCGCGGTCACCACGTTCATCGACTTCGACCACCACACGATCACCTACAGCAGCGCGGGGCACCCACCGCCCGTGCTCGTGCACGCCGACGGCCGGGTGGAGTTCCTCGACCGGGCCACCGATCCCCCGCTCGACGCACGCCCCACGCCGGTCCGGCGGCCCCAGGCACGCACCACCTACGACAGCGGCGCCACCCTCGCCCTGTACACCGACGGGCTGGTGGAACGGCGGCGCGAGGACATCGACACGGGTCTGAGCCGCCTCGCCGACGCCCTCGCGCGCCACCGGGAGGCGGACCCGGAGTCCCTCGCCGACGCCGTCCTGCTGGAGCTGCTGCCGCCCGGGGGCGCGACCGACGACACGGCGCTGGTGATCGTGCGGCTGTGAGCCGTGCGTCCTACCGCCGGTTGATACCAGGCAGCCTGACGCCGTGGGAGTCCAGCGTCACGAGGGTCCGCGCCCGTGTCCGTTCCTTCACGTACGGCCAGGCGTTCTCGAGTAGGCCGTCGGCGTTCAGGAGCTGTTCCTTCGGCTCTGTGCTCCGCTTCGGTTCCGCGCTCCGCTTCGCCGGCTCCTGGGTGCTGGAGGCCCACATCACGGGCTCGGGCGCCTCGAACACGGCGTTCCCGGCGCCCTGGTCGACGGGCTCCAGGCCGCCCTCGGACGTCTCACGGACGTCCATGCCCTCGGCGGAGAGCCTCAGCCGCAGCCGGGTCAGCTCCGGGCCGGCGGCCGCCTCGGCGGACTCGACGACGAGCAGCTGGGTGAAGCCGTCCTCCCGGGCGCCCATCCGCAGGTCGACGTCCCGCAGGACGTCGCGGTAGGCCGCCGTGGCCCCGTCGAGGACGGGGCGGGCAGCTCGCCGGGCCAGGTCGGGGCCGGTTCGCGTCCCGCCTTCTCCATCCGCACCAGCGGCGCGTCGCCGCCCGCGGAGAACTCGAGACCCACGGTGGTCGGTCGCGCCCGGGGCGACCGCCCCTCCGAGGTCCTTAGGTCTTCACCAGGTCGGTGCCGACCGGCTTCCACTCGCCCGCGACCCGGGTCCGCACGGGACGCAGATACTCACGCGCCTCCAGGTTCCCGTCGGGCGTGGCGTACACATCGCCGCTCTCCGACCGAAGAGATCCGACCTCGACGCTCTTGCCGGACCGTTCGCCTCGGCCCAGGCGTCCTGCGTGGTCGTCGCCGCGTCCTCGGCGGTGGTCTTCGCCCGCGCCGGGGCCGCCGGAGCGGCGGCGACCGCCGCGGTCACCGGCGTCACCCCGACCCCCAAGGCCGTCACCAGCGCCGGCGCCAAGGCCGATGTCCGGGCATGTCCTCGCGTCAACACGCGCCCCCGCATTCACAGTTCACAACACGACTCAGTGGGAAAGCACTGAGAAAAGATGGTCAATGACGGAGGGTGGGTGAGAATCTGATGAAGATCCGTGCAAGTAATGCGACATCTGCGACGTCTCACCCCCGGTGGATGTGAGAACCGACACGGTTGCGGCAAGATCCGTAGAGATTCGACGAAAAGCGTCGGGCGCGCCTCCCCGACGGCCGCACGATCGCTGCCCGCGGCTCCCTGCGGCTTGCTGCGCACCGTCGGGAGCAGCACCCTGGTCAGGCGGCCATCCCGCCGATCCGCCGGAGTGAGGAGCGACCCCTTGTTCTACTACGTGCTCAAGTACGTCTTGCTGGGCCCCCTGTTGAGACTGGTCTTCCGACCGCGGATCGAAGGCCTGGAGCACGTACCGGAGTCGGGTCCGGCGATCGTCGCCGGGAACCATCTGTCGTTCTCGGACCACTTCCTGATGCCCGCGATCCTCAAGCGCCGCATCACGTTCCTCGCGAAGGCCGAGTACTTCACGGGTCCCGGCCTCAAGGGCCGGCTCACCGCGGCGTTCTTCCGCAGCGCGGGTCAGATCCCGGTCGACCGCTCCGGCAAGGAGGCCGGCCAGGCCGCGATCCGCGAGGGCCTCGGCGTGCTGAGCAAGGACGAGCTGCTCGGTATCTATCCGGAGGGGACCCGCTCGCACGACGGCCGCCTGTACAAGGGCAAGGTCGGCGTGGCGGTGATGGCACTGAAGGCCCGGGTCCCCGTCATCCCCTGCGCGATGATCGGCACCTTCGAGGCACAGCCGCCCGGCAAGGTGATCCCGACCCTGCACCCCGTGGTGATCCGCTTCGGCAAGCCCCTCGACTTCTCCCGCTACCTCGGCATGGAGAACGAGAAGGCGGTGCTGCGCGCGATCACCGACGAGATCATGTACGCGATCCTGAAGCTGTCCGAGCAGGAGTACGTGGACCAGTACGCGGCCGTCGTCAAGGCGGAGGAGGCCGCGGCGAAGGCGGCCAGGGCGGAGAAGGGGCGCAAGTTCCCGCGTCTGCCGTCGCATTGACGTTCGGCCTCGGCTGATGTTCCGTCAAGAAGCGTGAAAGGGCGGCCGGAGTGATCCGGCCGCCCTTCGCTGTTCGCGCAGGTGGTGCTACGGCTTGGGCGTGGCGTGCGGCGCGCAGGTCACGTCCGCGGTGTCCAGCTTGCCGGTGAGGAGGTAGGCGTCCACCCGGGGGTTGATGCAGGTGTTCACCAGACCGGTCACTCCGTGGGAGCCGGCGTCCTTCTCGGTGATCAGACGCGAGCCCTTGAAGCGCTTGTGCAGCTCGACGGCGCCCTCGTACGGAGTGGCGGCGTCATGCGTGGACTGCACGATGAGCACCTGCGGCAGGCCCTTGTGGGTCTTGACCTCCACCGGCGTCTGCTGCTTGACCGGCCAGAAGGCGCACGGCAGGTTCATCCATGCGTTGGCCCAGGTCATGAACGGGTAGTCCTTGTTGAGCCGCGTGTTGTCGCTGTTCCACTTCCGCCAGCTGGTGGGCCACTTGGCGTCGGTGCACTCGACGGCGGTGTAGACGGCGTTGCCGTTCTCCGCGGTGATGTTGCCGGCCGTGTCGGTCAGGTCCGGTGCGGCCGCGTCGACGAGCGCCTGGGTGTCTCCCGCGACGTACTTGCTGAAGACCGTGGCGACCGGGATCCACGAGGAGTCGTAGTACGGGGCGCTCTGGAAGAAGGAGATCAGCTCCGCCGGGCCGACGAGACCGCCGAGGGGGTTCTTCTTCGCGGTGGCGCGCAGCGCGAGCCACTTGGCCTGTACGGCGGCGCGGATGGTGCCGAGGTGGAACGTGGCGTCGTTGGCGGCGACCCAGTCCTCCCAGTCCTTCCAGCGGCCCTCGAAGGCGACGTCCTGGCCGAGGTTGGCCTCGTACCAGATGTTCTCCCGGGCGGGGTTGACCACGCTGTCGACGATCATGCGGCGCAGGTGGCCCGGGAACATGGTGCCGTAGACGGCGCCGATGTAGGTGCCGTAGGAGACGCCCAGGTAGTTGAGCTTCTTCTCACCGAGGGCGGCGCGGATGACGTCCAGGTCGCGGACGGTGTTCGGGGTGGTCATGTACGGCAGCATCTCGGCACTGCGCTCGTAGCAGCCGTCGGCGTACTCGCGGGCGAGCTTGATCTGGGCGAGCTTGTCGGCCTCGCTGTCCGGGACCGGATCGGCCTTCGGTGCCTTGACGAACTCCTGCGGGTCGATGCAGGAGATGGGCGCGGAGTGGCCGACACCGCGCGGGTCGAAGCCCACGAAGTCGTAGGCCTTCGCCACGTTGGCCCACACGGGGGCCTTGGTGGTGACCCGGCGCGGGAAGCGCAGCCCGGAGCCGCCGGGGCCACCGGGGTTGTAGACGAGCGCGCCCTGGCGCTCCTTGGCCGTGCCCGTGTTGCCGATGCGGTCGACGGCGAGCTTGATCTGCTTGCCGTTGGGCTTGGCGTAGTCGAGCGGCACGCTGACCCAGCCGCACTGGATCGGCTTCTCCAGGCCCCAGTCGGCGGGGCACTCCTGCCAGTCGACGCCGGCCTTGGCGGCACGCTCCGCGGCGACGGCGGCGCCGCGCGCCTCCCGGTCCTGGCCCGAACGGCCGCTGGTCGCGCTGGCCGTGGGCGCCGCGAAAGCGCCGGCGAGCATCGTCGCGGCGACGAGTACGCCGGCCGAGCCGAGCGCTGTGATGCGCTTGTTCGGTCGTATGTCCTTCAAGTGGGAACTCCCCTACCTGGTTATGGCGGCAGAGGGATCCTTGCGGCTATGAGGCACCTGAGAAAAGGTGTGGTTGACCTTCTTTGCCAATCCGATAACCGGAACGGTATGCACCGCTCACCGGATGCCGAGATCGGCGAGCGCCTCGTCCAGCACGCGCCGCAGCCGCAACGCGTCGGGCGCGACGGCGGTGACCAGGGCGGCGGGCCCGGCCAACGGCATGACACAGGCGTGCTCTCCCACGCTCCGCGCCGCCACCGGTGCCTCGTCGAACTCCGGCCGCACAAGCACGACTTGGCCCACGGCGCGATGCCCGGCGAGGACGGCGGGCCCGTCCCAGCCGCCGGGCGCGCCCGGTCCGCAGGACAGTTGCTGATCGAGAACGACCCGCCCGGCGACCCGCACGGCGAGTCGGCTGGTCAGTCTCCCCGGCTCCTCCCCCACCCGCCCGAGCACCTGCTCCTCGCGCAGCACGAGCCGGGCATCGGCCCCGAGGTCGGCCCGGGTGGTGACGAACAGGTCGCTCCCCCTCGCCGAGATCAACTGCTCGGGCAGCCAGTGCAGTTCGCCGCCGTCGGCGACGGTGAGGCGTACGTCGTAGTGTGCCTCGTCCTTCGCCTGCCCGGGCAGGGCGATGGTGGCGGCGGCCGAACCGACGTGCAGCCGGGCGCCGGTCCCGACGTCCGCCTCGAGGGCGAAGCGGTCACCGCCGAGGGGTCCGCTCATCGCGCCGACGAGCATGACGCGCGCCTCGCCGCCGGTGCCCCGGGTGCGCCGCAGGGCGAGCGGTCCGTCGCTCTCGAGGACGGGCAGGGAGGTCCCTCCGCGTCCGTCGTCGCGCGCCCCGATCCGCGCGGTGGCGTGCACACCGCTCATGTCACGCCGTCCAGGCGGCGAACTGCGCCCGCACCCACGCGGCGACGTCCGCCACACCGGCCTCGCCGCGCAACGACTGGAAGACGACCGGCAGTTCGGCCCGCTGGGCCTTGGCGTCGGCGGCCATGCGGGCGAGGTCGGAGCCGACGTACGGCGCGAGGTCGGTCTTGTTGACGACGAGGAGGTCGGCGGTGGTGACACCGGGGCCGCCCTTGCGGGGGATGTCGTCCCCGCCCGCGACATCGATGACGAAGATCTGCGCGTCCACGAGGCCCTTGGAGAAGGTGGCGGTGAGGTTGTCCCCACCGGACTCGACGAGGATCAGGTCCAGCGGTCCGGCCTCGTCCTCCAGATCCTCCACGGCCTCGAGGTTGGCGGAGATGTCGTCCCGGATCGCGGTGTGCGGGCAGGCGCCCGTCTCGACGGCCGTGATCCGCTCGGGCGGCAGCACGGCCTCCCGCAGCAGGAACTCGGCGTCCTCGCGCGTATAGATGTCGTTGGTGACGACGGCGAGGGACAGTTCGTCCCGCAGGGCCCGGCAGAGAGCGGCGACGGTGGCGGTCTTGCCGGAACCGACCGGACCGCCGAGCCCGATCCGCAGCGCCCGCCGCGATCCGTCCGTGCGGTGCGCGTCGGCGCCGACGGCGGCCGGACCGTCGTGGGTGTGGTCGAGATGCACAACGACTCCTGTTCAGCCGGTCCGGGGCGATGCAGCCCGTCCGGCGTGTGAGGACGAGGCCCGTTCAGGGCCGAACGGGGGTCTGGGGGCAGAGCCCCCGGGGTCGGAATCGGGTAGGGGCGGCGGGGCGGGGCAACTCACGAGGCGAACAGCCGTACCGGCCAGGCGGCGTGCACCTCCGCCCCGATCTCCAGCAGCGGCGCGGACGCCGCGGGCAGCACGTCGACGCCCTTCGCCGGCACCGCCGTTCCACAGGACACCGCCCGGTCGACGACCCGGTCCAGCTCCGGCGCCAGCCGGGCCAGTACCGCCGTCGCCTGGAAGGGGTCGAGGCTCAGCAACCGCACCACGGCGGTGGCCGGTCCGCTCACGCTCTCGTAGACCGCGCAGTACGCCGCGTCCGCCGCCTCCAGGCCGGCCGCCCGCGCCGTCAGCCCCAACACCACCGGCTGGTGGGCCCCCTTGGGGAACTTTCGTGCCAGAGCGTCGAGTTCGGCGCTCGGCCAGGCCGCCCGGGCGGCCCGCACCAACTGCCGGCCCAGTTTCCTGGCGGTCAGCCGCAGCGCCGGGGACGGGGTGCGGGCGTCCGCCGCCGCGTCCAGCTCCACCGGGTCCGCTCCGGCCGCGGCGGCGGCAGCCAGCGCCGCAGCCACCAGTCCCGCCGTGTGCAGCCTCCCGCGGCAGAAGGCCTCCAGGCTCGTCGCGCCGGTGATCCGTCCTGCCTTGACCGCCTCCTCCGCCCCGCCGGAGTGCGCGTGTCCCCCGGCGGGGAAGCGGCCGTCGGCCAGGACGAGCAGTGCTGCCCTTGTCACATCGATGTCCTCAGCACCCGGGAACAGGAATCAGAACAGGAAGTAGCGCTGTGCCATGGGCAGTTCGGCGGCCGGAGTCGCCTCGACGAGCTCCCCGTCGATGTGCACGGCGAAGCTGTCGGGGTCGACCTGGACGCGCGGCCGAGCAGCGTTCTCCCGCATGTCCGCCTTGGTCACCGCGCGCGTGGAGTCGATGGCGACGAACTTCTTGCCCAGTTGCAGCCGCTCCGGCAGTCCGTCCTCGATCGCCAGCGGCGCCACGAAGTTGAACGAGTTCGCCGCGGGCGCCCGGCCGATCGCGCCGTACATCGGACGCGGCAGGATCGGCTGCGGCGTCGGGATCGAGGCATTGGCGTCGCCCATCTGCGCGTACGCGATCTGCCCGCCCTTGATGACGAGGAGCGGCTTGACGCCGAAGAACGCCGGCTCCCACAGCACCAGGTCGGCGAGCTTGCCGCACTCGACCGAGCCGATCTCGCGCGCCAGGCCCTGCGCGAGCGCCGGGTTGATCGTGTACTTGGCGATGTAGCGGCGTACCCGGTGGTTGTCCGCCCGGCCGTCCCCCGGCAGGGCGCCCCGGCGCCGCTTCATGACGTGTGCCGTCTGCCAGGTGCGCAGGACGACCTCGCCGACCCGGCCCATGGCCTGGGCGTCCGAGGAGATGATCGAGATCGCCCCGAGGTCGTGCAGGACGTCCTCGGCGCCGATCGTCGAGGGCCGGATCCGTGACTCGGCGAACGCCAGGTCCTCGGGGACCGCCGGGTTGAGGTGGTGGCACACCATCAGCATGTCGAGGTGTTCCTCGGCGGTGTTCACCGTGTACGGCCGCGTCGGGTTCGTGGAGCTCGGCAGCACGTGCGGCTCGGAGACCACGGTCATGATGTCCGGCGCGTGCCCGCCGCCGGCGCCCTCGGTGTGGTACGCGTGGATGCCGCGGCCGGCGATCGCGGCGAGCGTGTCGCCCACGAACCCGGCCTCGTTGAGCGTGTCCGTGTGGATCGCGACCTGGATGCCCGTCCGGTCTGCGACGGTCAGCGAGGCGTCGATGACGGCCGGCGTCGAGCCCCAGTCCTCGTGCAGTTTCAGGCCCAGCGCCCCGCCCCGGATCTGCGACAGCATCGCGTCCTGCGAGACGGTGTTGCCCTTGCCGAGGAAGCCGATGTTCAGCGGGTACTGCTCCATCGCCTCCAGCATCCGGGCGAGGTGCCACGGGCCGGGCGTCACGGTGGTGGCCTTCGAGCCCTCGGCCGGGCCGGTGCCGCCGCCGACCAGCGTGGTGACACCGGAGGACAGCGCCTCGTCGGCGATCTGCGGGCAGATGAAGTGGACGTGCGCGTCGACCGCGCCGGCCGTCAGGATCCGTCCGTTGCCGGCGATGATCTCCGTTTCCGGCCCGATGACCAGGTCCGGGTGCACCCCGTCCATCGTGTCGGGGTTGCCGGCCTTGCCGATACCGGTGATGCGCCCGTCGCGGATGCCGACGTCGGCCTTGACCACACCCCAGTGGTCGACGACGACCGCGCCCGTGATGACGGTGTCGGGCGTGCCCTGCGCGCGGGTCGCGCGGGACTGCCCCATGGACTCACGGATGACCTTGCCGCCGCCGAAGACCGCCTCGTCACCGGCGAGCCCGGGACCGCCGCAGCGGTCCTCCTCGATCTCGATCAGCAGGTCGGTGTCGGCGAGCCGGATGCGGTCGCCGGTCGTCGGACCGAACAGGTCGGCGTACGCGGCACGCGAGATCTCAGGCATCGAGGGCACCTCCGGTCTCCCCGCGCAGCCCGGGCACGACACGGGCACCGGCCAGCGGGACGAGTTCGACGTCGGCGGGGATCCCGGGCTCGAAGCGCACGGCGGTGCCCGCGGCGACGTTCAGCCGCTTGCCGCGCGCGGCCGCGCGGTCGAACTCCAGACCCGGGTTGGCCTCGGCGAAGTGGTAGTGGGAGCCGACCTGGACGGGCCGGTCGGCGGCGTTGAGCACGGTCAGGCGGGTGACCTCGCGGCCCTCGTTGTACACGACGGGTTCGTCCGCGAACAGGAACTCTCCGGGAATCACCGAAACCCCCTCAGACGATCGGGTCGTGGACGGTGACGAGCTTGGTGCCGTCCGGGAAGGTGGCCTCGACCTGGACGTCGTGGATCATCTCGGGGATGCCCTCCATGACGTCGTCGCGGGTGAGCAGCTTGCGGCCGGAGGACATCAGCTCGGCCACCGTACGTCCGTCACGCGCGCCTTCGAGGATGTGCGACGTGATGAGGGCCACGGCCTCCGGGTGGTTGAGCCTGAGCCCGCGGGCCCGGCGCTTCTCGGCGACGTCGGCCGCCACGTGGATCAGCAGCCTCTCCTGCTCGTGCGGGGTCAGTTGCACGTCCCACCTCACATCCTCGCTCCGGACCGTGCGGGGCCCGGCTGCCGCAGCCACGGGGCAAAGACCCTGGTGGCATGGACCGGCAGGCTAGTGGGACCGCATTTCGAGCAAGTTAACCGAGCTGTGGTCGGTTCAGGCTCCCGACAGCGGGGGCGACACGCTCATCAACGCGCGCAGGCCGTCCCGCAGCACCTCGACCGGGGCGGGCCCGAACAGCGACTGCTGGACGAGGAAGCCCAGTACGGCGGCGATCATCGTGCGCGCCACATGGTCCGGGGGCACGTCGGCCCGCATCATCCCGGCGTCCTGGTAGGCGACGACGATGCGGCCCCACGCCTCGCGCACTCCGCTGTAGCCCTCGTACAGAAGCGCCGCCAGCTCCTCGTTGCGCAGCGTCTCCGTCCATACCTGGACGATCAGGCGCGGGAAGGCCGGCTGCCCGTCGACGGTCAGGGACTCCCGTGCGGCGAGGGACCGGCCGAGGACCGAGGAGACGAGGGCGTCGGGCGGCGGGGGCGGGATGTGCCGGGACTCCTCCTCGAAGGCCTCACGGACCTGGCCGAGCACCTCGCCGACGATCGCGGCGATGAGCTCCTCCTTGCCGCTGAAGTAGCGGTACACCGCGCCGGCGGACAGATCGACCTCCTTGAGCACGTCCTGCATGGACGTGGCATGGAAGCCGTTGCGGGCGAAGCAGACCGACGCACCGTCGAGGATCTGCCGGCGGCGGGCGTCGAGGTGCGCCTGGGATACACGGGCCATGACCGTAAACGTAAAACGAACATTCCTTCTTGACAAGGGGCGGCAGCGACGGGACGGTGAGGACCGGTAAAACGAACGATCCTTCTCTATAACCTGTCCGTCCGCTTCAGGGGGAACCCATGTCCGCGACCCGGCGCCTGATCGCCGTCGTCCTGCTCGTCCCGACCCTCGCCGCCGTCGCCCTCTGGGCCTTCGCCTGGCCGGCCGCCCGTACCGCACCCCGCGACCTGCCGCTCGGCGTCGCCGGCCCGCCCGCCGTGACGGCCCCGCTGGAGCGGCAACTGGCCCGGCACGAAGCGGCCTTCGACATTCACCGCTACGCCGACGAGGCGGCCGCCCGTGACGCCGTCGAGGACCGGACCGTATACGGCGCGGTGGTCGTCACGGCCGGGGGACCCGAGCTGCTGACCGCCTCGGCCGCGAGCCCGGTCGTCGCCCAGTTGCTCGAGCAGGTGGTCGCGCGGCAGGCGGCCACCACGGGTACCGGGGTGCGGACGGTGGACGTGGTGGCGGCTCCGGCCGCCGACCCGCGCGGCGCGGCCTTCGGCGCGAGCGTGCTCCCCCTGGCCCTCGCCGGGATCGCGGCGGGCGCGGTGGCGTCCCTGCTGGGCCTGCGCGGGATCCGCGCCGTGATCGCGCTGGTCGGCGCCGCCGCGCTGGTCGGGCTGGTGGCTGCGGCGCTGGCGCACAGCTGGCTGGGGGTGCTCACCGGTGACTGGTGGGCGGAGGCCGCGGCGCTGGGGCTGTCGACGCTGGCGGTGAGCGCGGCGGTGGCGGGCTGCGCCGCGCTGATCGGCACCCCGGGCATCGGCGTCGTGGCGTTCGTGGTGATGTTCCTCGGCAACCCGTTCTCCGGGGCGGCCTCGGCGCCGCGGATGCTGCCGGAGCCGGTCGGGGCGATCGGCCAGTGGCTGCCGCCGGGCGCCGGGACGACCCTGCTGCGCTCGGTGTCGTTCTTCGACGGAGCGGCGGCGACCGGCCCCGCGCTCACACTGACCTGGTGGGCCGCGCTGGGCCTCGGGGCGGTGCTGCTGGGCGCGCAGCTGAAGCGGGGGCCGGCCCCGGCCGGGCCGGCCGTCGAGGCGCGCAAGCCCGCGCTCGTCGCCTGACCCGTCGCACCGGCCGTGCGTCCTCCCTCAGGGGGCGCACGGCCCTTCGCGTGTCCAGGACCCGCGGACGGGCGGCCCTACGACGGATCCGGCCCCCGGTACTCCGCCGTGACCCCGAACCGACGCTGTTCGCGGGGGTCGGCCGGCACGCACGGCGGGCGGTGAACCGGCGATGGTGCCCGAGTTGCCGCCGCTGCCCGCACTGACCCGCGCGGAGGCCGAGCTGATCGACGGTTACCTCGACGTGGTCGACATGCTCGGCCGTATCAACCCCGCCCACCACGGGGACACCTACCGCGGACCGCGCGCCGCCCAGGCGCTGGTGACCAAGGCGACCGCACTGCGCGACGCGCTGACGCTGATGCACCAGCGGGGTGAGAGCGAGCTGCACGCGCCGACGCTCGCGCGGGCGCTGCGCGTCCTGGACGGGGAGCGCCGCACGGCGCGCGTCACGCTCCCGCCGCTCTCCGACAGTTGACCCCGGCACACCCGCGGGCCGGGCGGTTCGGCACCGGACGTGACGACCGGACCGAAGTCGAAACGACCCAGAAGGCGTACCCCCGTTCGGCAGAGCGTCTGCTGTTCCCCCGGACGCTCACAGGTTGCGCACAAGAGCGCTCTCCGGGCGGGACAGGAGGCGTCAGTGCTGGTGGGAGCCCCTGAGGCGCCTCGGCACCTGATCACCCATCAGAGTGTTCACCCGAACGGGTGAGTGGTGAGTAACCCCACAAATCCCCGGTTCCGTTGGGATTTTCGGACATCAGTGAGCCAAGATCCCTGACTGACGACAAGCCCCCGCCACAAGAGGCGGGGCGGTCCGGGCGGACGCCGAGTCCTGCCGCCGCCCGGATGACCGGTCGACAGGAGTGCATCGGCAGGAGTGGAGGACCCGAGCAAGACGGGTCGCCGGAACGGTCACGCCATGACCGGGCCGAGCAGCCCTTGGGGTGAAGCCGCAGCCGCGGCCGGGCAACTTTGTCAGCCCGAATCCGACAGGTCATCCTTCACAGGCGGCTGACGAAGGGTTGCGCATGTCTGCGCTCAATCGTGTCCCGTCGCTCATGGTCCGGGCCGGTACGGCCTCGGCGTTCGCCATCGCCGCCGTGGGCGGCTCGGTCGTGGTCCCGGGGCTCGCCCCCGACGCCGCGGCCGCCACACCGGCGACGAAGGCGCTCCAGATCGCGGCCTCCAAGAAAGGTGCTCCGTACAAGTACGGGGCCACCGGGCCGAAGAGGTTCGACTGCTCGGGGCTCACGCTGTACTCGTTCAAGAAGGCGGGCAAGAGCCTGCCCCGGACGGCGGCCCAGCAGTACAACAAGACGAAGCACATCTCGGCGTCGAGCCGCAAGGCAGGCGACCTCGTGTTCTTCCACTCCGGATCGAACGTCTACCACGTCGGGATCTACGCGGGTAAGGGCAAGATCTGGCACTCGCCCAAGACCGGTGACGTGGTGAAGCTGCAGAAGATCTGGACCAGGAGCGTCTGGTACGGCCGGGTCCGCTAGGACGGGCCCTGGTCGCGTAACGGTCTGCCCGGGGTGATGTTCTCCCGGACCGGTGCTTCCCGGGGTGGTGGGGCGTCCTGACGCGCCTTCACCGCCCCGGGAGCTCACCCTCCGCCGGCGCCGCCAGAGCTCCGGCCCCCTGCTCCGCCGCCGGCAGGGCCCACGGGAGCTCGACGGTGACCGTCTTGCCGCCCTCCCGGGTCGGCCGCACTCTCAGCCTGCCGCCGCACTCCGCGGTCAGCCAGCGAATGATCACCAGCCCTCGGCCGTTGTCCTGCTGGACCGCGGCCGGCAGTCGTCTGGGGAAGCGCGGGTGACTGTCGGTGACGCCGACGCGCACCTGTTCGTCACGGTCGAGGACGAGGCCCACCGTGAAGGCGGGTGACTGCCCGAAGGTGTGCTGTACGGCGTTGGTGGCGAGTTCCGAGACGATCAGCCGGATGGCGTCGGCCAGCTCCGTCTCCGCCGGCAGACCCCATTCACCGAGGACGTCGGCCACGAAGCCGCGGGCCGCGGAGACCGAGGCGGGATCGCTCGGCAGAGTGATGGATGCTTCCAGGTGATCTGCCATGGCGACGTCGTCCCTTTCCACGGGACCGGGAGCCCGACACGGTGCGGATCGTTCGAGTACGGTCCCGGACTGGTGCTTCTTCGCCAGACTGCCATTACCGCCCCGGTCACGGGTGGCGATCCACCGAGATATGCATATATCTGTCGCCCAATGCGGTGAACTCTGCGACGGCAGAGCGTATTTGGCCGACCCGTCAGGAGTAAGGAGGAGCCCATGCAACACGGTCCCGCGGTGCGCCGCCGGAAGCTGGGCGCCGAACTGCGCAATCTGCGCGCCCAGGCAGGCCTCACCAGTGGTGAGGCGGCCCGGCTCGTGGGCTGGCACCAGTCCAAGGTGAGCCGCATCGAGACCGGCATCAGTGGGTCAAAACCGGCCGATGTGCGGTTACTCCTGGATGCCTACGATGTTGCCGATCCGCAGCTGCGTGAGCTGATGCTGGCGTTGGCGGGTGCCGACAGCGGGGGCGGCCGGGACCACTGGTGGCACGCGTACCGCGGGGTGCTGCCGCTCACCTACCGGGACTTCATCAGCCTGGAGTCCCAGGCGAGCGCGATGCGCACGCTGGAGACGACCGTGGTCCCGGGACTGCTGCAGACGCCCGAGTACGCGCGCGCGGTGACCAGGGCAGCCGTGGAGGGGGCGGACGAGGACCAGCTCGACACGTTGGTGGAGGTGCGGATGGCCCGCCAGGACGTGCTGCGCGCGACGCCGCCCCTGGAACTGAACGCGGTGCTGGACGAGGCGGTACTGCGGCGGGAGGTGGGCGGGCCCGAGGTGATGGCACGGCAGCTCGGCCGGCTCGTGGAGGCCGCCCGGTTGCCCCAGGTGCGGCTCCAGGTACTGCCGTTCGCCGCCGGAGCTCATATCGGCGTAACCGGCCCTTTCGTTATCTTCTCATTTTCGCGCACTTCTGATCTGGATGTGGTCGTTCTCGACCACTTGACGAGTAGCCTCCATCTCGAACGGAAAGAAGACCTCCAGGCCTACACCGAGGCCTTCAACGCCCTTCGGGCGCGCGCCCTTTCGCCCGGGGACTCATCGGAATACATCGCCGCGATAGCACACGGCACATAAGGAGGCACCATGTCCGCACTACCGCGGAACGTACCTTCCAGTACCGATCCCGACCGACTCCCGGATGTGCGGTGGCTGCGCAGCAGCTACAGCACGGGAGCGAACAACTGCGTCGAGACGGCCCGGCCGGCCTCCGGCTCCCTGGCCGGTCTGCTCGCCGTACGCGACTCCAAGGACCCGGCCGGACCCGCCCTGCTCTTCTCCCCCGAGAGCTGGACGGACTTCACGGCCGTGTTTGCGGGGGTCTCGCGGGTCCGCTGACCGCGCCGCAGTAGTCAGCGGCGGTCCACGGCCGTGTCACGCCGACTCATGGTCGTGTTTCGCCGATCACCCGTACAGCGCGTTCCAGCTCGGCCCCGGAGAGGTCCGCACGCGCGGTGAGCCTCAGGCGCGAGATGCCGTCGGGCACGGAGGGAGGACGGAAGCAGCCCACGGCCAGGCCTGCCGACCGGCAGTCCGCCGCCCACCGCACGGCCCCCTCCGGGGACGGCGCACGCACGGAGACGACCGCGGCGTCCGGACGCACCGCTTCCAGGCCCGCGGCCGTCAGGCGCGCGTGCAGCTCGCCCGCCACCGCACGCGCGCGCGGCGCGCGGTGCGGCTCCCGGCGCAGCAGCCTGAGGGCCGCCAGCGCCGCGCCCGCCGCCGCCGGGGCCAGGCCCGTGTCGAAGATGAAGGTCCGGGCCGCGTTCACCAGGTGTTCGATCACCCGGGCGGGCCCCAGCACGGCGCCGCCCTGGCTGCCGAGCGACTTGGACAGCGTGACCGTGACGACGACATCGTCGGCGCCCGCCAGACCCGCCGCGTGGGCGGCGCCCTGTCCGCCGTCCCCGAGCACGCCGAGCCCGTGGGCGTCGTCGACGACCAGCCCTGCGCCGTACTCGCGGCAGGCGGCCGCCAGGGCGGCCAGCGGTGCGGCGTCGCCGTCGACCGAGAAGACCGTGTCGGACACGGCCACGGCCGGGCCGGCGTGCGTGCCGAGCGCCTTGCGCACCGCGTCCGGGTCGGCGTGCGCGACGACCTGGGTGGTGCCGCGGGCCAGCCGGCAGCCGTCGATGAGCGAGGCGTGGTTGCCCGCGTCGGAGACGATCAGCGAGCCGTGCGGGGCCAGCGCGGTGACCGCCGCGAGGTTGGCCGCGTATCCGGAGGAGAAGACGAGCGCCGCCTCGAACCCGCAGTGCTCCGCGAGTTCCCGTTCCAGCTCGCCGTGCAGCTCTGTGGTGCCGGTGACCAGCCGTGAGCCGGTCGCACCGCCGCCCCAGGTCCTGGCGGCCGCCGCGGCCCCCGCCACGGTCTCGGGATGGCGGGCGAGACCCAGGTAGTCGTTGCTCGCCAGGTCGAGGAGCGGCGAGTCGGCCGGGCGGGGCCGCAGTGTCCGTACGAGTCCGGCCCGGCGGCGCAGCTCCGCCTGTTCGTCGATCCAGCCGAACGCCATGGGTCCTCCGGGCTTTTGTAGGTAGCGGACAGACACTAGCGGCCCGGCCGCCCACCCACGGTGTGGCAATACCCACACGTCGAACCCGGTGTGTTGTGTGATCCCTACCTTGGCCCGGAGCGGGTGCGTAGGACAGGATCGGCTCTCATGGACCTGCTGAACACGCTGGTGGACAAGGGGCTTCGGCGCGAGCTGCCGACCCGCGAGGAAGCGCTGGCCGTGCTGGCCACTTCCGACGACGACGTACTGGACGTGGTGGCCGCGGCCGGCCGGGTGCGGCGGCAGTGGTTCGGACGCCGGGTGAAACTCAACTACCTCGTCAATCTCAAGTCGGGACTGTGCCCCGAGGACTGCTCCTACTGCTCCCAGCGGCTCGGCTCCACGGCCGGGATCCTGAAGTACACCTGGCTCAAGCCGGAGGAAGCCTCCCAGGCCGCGGCGGCCGGGCTGGCGGGCGGGGCCAAACGGGTCTGCCTGGTGGCGTCCGGGCGCGGTCCGACGGACCGGGACGTCGACCGGGTGGCCGGCACGATCAAGGCGATCAAGGACCAGAACGAGGGCGTCGAGGTGTGCGCCTGCCTGGGCCTGCTCTCCGACGGTCAGGCCGAACGGCTGCGCGAGGCGGGCGCCGACGCCTACAACCACAACCTGAACACGTCCGAGGGCACGTACGGGGAGATCACCACCACCCACACGTACGCCGACCGGGTGGACACGGTGCAGAAGGCGCACGCGGCGGGCCTGTCGGCGTGCTCGGGCCTGATCGCCGGCATGGGCGAGTCCGACGAGGACCTGGTGGACGTGGTCTTCTCGCTGCGCGAGCTGGACCCGGACTCCGTTCCGGTCAACTTCCTCATCCCGGTGGAGGGCACCCCGCTCGCCAAGGAGTGGAACCTCACCCCGCAGCGCTGTCTGCGCATCCTGGCGATGGTGCGGTTCGTCTGCCCGGACGTCGAGGTGCGCATCGCGGGCGGCCGCGAGGTCCATCTGCGCACGATGCAGCCGCTCGCCCTGCACCTGGCCAACTCGATCTTCCTGGGCGACTACCTCACGACCGAGGGCCAGGCCGGCAAGGCCGACCTGGAGATGATCGCGGACGCCGGATTCGAGGTGGAGGGCGCCGAACAGGTCACGCTGCCCGGGCACCGGGCGACGGCGGGCGGCGGCTGCGGATCCCACGAGAGCGCGGGCTGCGGGTCGCACGAAGGTGCGGGGTGCGGATCGCACGAGGGCGGCGGGTGCGGGGCGCACGAGGGCGGCGGGGTGTGCGGTTCCGTCCCGGTCGCGACGGCTGCGTCGGCCCCGGTGCCGGCCCCGGTGGCCGGTGAGGCCCGTACGGACCTGGTCGCCGTGCGCCGCCGTGGCGCGGGTACGGATCTCGCGCCCAATGCCTGAGCCGTCCCCGCTCAGGGTGGCCGAGCTGCTGGAGCTCGACCGGCGGCACGTGTGGCATCCGTACGGTCCGATGCCGGGCCGGGCCGAGCCGCTCGTCGTGGAGTCGGCGAGCGGCGTGCGGCTGCGGCCGGCGGACGGTTCGGGCGAACTGGTCGACGGCATGGCGTCCTGGTGGTCGGCGATCCACGGTTACAACCACCCGGTGCTCAACGAGGCCGTACGCGAGCAGCTGGGCCGGATGAGCCATGTGATGTTCGGCGGGCTCACCCACGAGCCCGCCGTTCGCCTGGCGAAGCTGCTTGTCGACCTGTCGCCCGACGGTCTGGAGCATGTCTTCCTCGCCGACTCCGGCTCGGTGTCGGTCGAGGTCGCGGTGAAGATGTGCCTGCAGTACTGGCGCTCGCTGGGCCGTCCGGCCAAGCAGCGTCTGCTGACCTGGCGCGGTGGCTATCACGGCGACACCTGGCAGCCGATGTCCGTGTGCGACCCCGAGGGCGGGATGCACGACCTGTGGACCGGCGTGCTGCCCCGGCAGGTCTTCGTGGACCCGCCTCCGGCCGAGTTCGAGGAGGCCTACGCCGACCTGCTGCGCGAGGCGGTCGAGCGGCACGCCGACGAACTGGCCGCGGTCATCGTGGAGCCCGTGGTGCAGGGTGCGGGCGGGATGCGGTTCCACTCCCCCGCGTATCTGCGGGTGCTGCGCGAGGCGTGCGACGCGCACGACGTGCTGCTGGTGTTCGACGAGATCGCGACCGGCTTCGGACGCACGGGCGCGCTGTTCGCGGCGGAGCACGCCGCGGTGACGCCGGACGTGATGTGCGTCGGCAAGGCGTTGACCGGTGGCTATCTGACGATGGCGGCGGCCCTGTGCACCTCCCGGGTGGCCGACGGGATCTCGCGGGGCGAGGTGCCGGTCCTGGCGCACGGCCCGACGTTCATGGGCAACCCGCTCGCCGCGGCCGTCGCCTGTGCCTCGATCGAGCTGCTGCTCGGGCAGGACTGGCTAGCGGAGGTCAAGCGGATCGAGGCGGGACTGCGGGACGGCCTCGCCGGGGCCGCGGAGATCCCCGGTGTGCGGGACGTCCGGGTTCTCGGCGCCATCGGCGTCGTTCAGCTCGAGCGCCCCCTCGACGACGCGGCCATGGCCGCCGCCACCCGGGCGGCCGTGCGCGAGGGCGTCTGGCTGCGGCCGTTCCGCGATCTGGTCTACACGATGCCGCCGTACGTCACCGATGACACGGACGTGGCACGGATCGCGCGCGCGGTGTGCGCCGCGGCGCGGGAGGGATGAACATGCCGATCCTGGTGATCACGGGGACGGGCACGGAGGTCGGCAAGACCGTCACGACGGCCGCGATCGCCGCGTCGGCGCTCGCGGCCGGCCGGTCGGTGGCCGTTCTCAAGGCCGCGCAGACCGGTGTACGACCGGACGAGTGCGGGGACGCCGACGAGGTGGCGCGGCTCGCGGGCGCCGTGACTACGGCCGAACTGGCCCGGTATCCCGAGCCGTTGGCTCCGGCCACGGCGGCGCGGCGCGCGGGCCTGGCGCCGGTGCGGCCGAGCGACGTCGTCGAGGGGGCGCAGAAGCTGGCCGCCGACCACGACCTGGTGCTCGTGGAGGGGGCGGGTGGGCTGCTCGTACGCTTCGACGAGGCGGGCGCAACGCTGGCCGACGCGGCGCAGTTGCTGCGGGCGCCGGTGCTGGTCGTGGCCTCGGCGGGGCTCGGCACGCTGAACACCACGGAACTGACGGCTCGTGAACTGAGGTCGCGGGGCGTGGAGTTGCTGGGTGTCGTCATCGGCAGTTGGCCCGACTCCCCGGATCTGGCGTCCCGTTGCAATGTCGCCGACCTGCCGGAGGTGGCCGGTGCCCCGCTGCTGGGGGCGCTGCCCTCGGGGGCCGGTGCCCTCGCCCCGGCCGGCTTCCGTACGGCGGCGCCCGGTTGGCTGGCACCCCGGCTGGACGGTACGTGGGAGGCGGAGGCATTCCGGGAGCGTGCGGACTCGGGAGCCTGACCGTCTTGCGGGCCGGGGCCCTGGCTGTCGTCGGGTCCGGGGGCTCACCGTCGCCCGGTCCGACGCCCGGGCCATCGCCTGGGCCACCGCCCGGGCCACCGTCCAGTACAAGCGGGGCCAGAGCACCGTCCAGTTCGGGGCCCCGGCCATCGTCCGGGCCGTGACGGCCTGACCATCGTCAGGTCCGCGGTTCTAACCGTCGTCCGCGAGCAGCCGTACGAGTTCGATGCGGGAGCGGATGCCCAGGCGGGTGAAGACGCCCCGCAGGTGGTGATCGATGGTGCGGGGGCTGAGGGCGAGACGGGTGGCGATCTCGCGGTTCGTGGCGCCGTCGGCGGCCATACGGGCGACCAGGAGTTGCTGGGCGGTCAGGTCGGCCGTAGGGCGTCGTCGGCCGCGGGCGGGGGTCGCGGGGGCGCCGAGCGCGCGGAGTTCGGCGCGGGCGCCCGCGGCGCAGTGCGGGGCGTCGAAGGACTCGAAGGCCGCGAGGGCGCTGTGCAGCCGGTCGCGGGCCTCCGTGCGTCGGCGCAGTCTGCGCAGCGCGCTGCCGAACAGCAGTTCGGTGCGGGCGCGTTCGAAGGCACGGGTTCCCCCGGCGTGCAGGTCGAGGGCCGTGCGGTAGTGCTCGAGGGCGTCGGCGCCCGGCGTGAGCAGGGCCCGGCAGCGGGCGCTGAGTGCCAGGTCGTCGGCGCTGCCGACGGCACGGGCCCAGCGGTCGTAGCCGGCGTGCGCGGCGCGCGCGACGCGGGTCTCGCCGGTGCGGACCGCGGCCTCGACGTAGTGCGGGGTGGCCAGATGGCGGATGGCCCGGTGGCCGTGCCCCGGGCCCGAGGCGGCGAGCGCGCGCAGCCGGGCCGCGGCGGCGTCGAAGCGGCCGGAACCGAGGTCGAGGAAGGCGAGCGCCCACTGCGCCAGGGCGGCGGGCAGGCCCAGGTCGTGGGCGAGGGCGTGGGAGCGGGCGGCCGCGGCCCGCTCCCGGCACAGGTCCTCTTCGCCGGTGAGCGCGGCGAACATCGCGAGGGCGGCCTGAAGATGGCAGGCCCCGTTGTCCTGCCCGGTGGCGTACGCCTGTCGCAGGGCGTCCAGCGCGGCGGCCTCGGCGGCGCGCGGGCGGCCGGTCCAGAAGTCGGCGTAGGCACGGAACTCCATGGCCTGGGATACGGCGGCGGTGACACCCCGGGCACGGGCGGCGGCGGCCGCCCGGACCGTGGCGGTGGCGGCGCGGGTGTGGTCGCCGAGCATCAGTGAGGCGATGCCGGCGTGCAGGAGAACGGTGGGGTCACCGCCCGGACCGCACCGCCCGGCGGTGGCCTCCAGCAGGTCGCGCGCGTCCTCGTACCGCCCGTCCACGGCTGCGGCGATCCCGCCGAGCACCCCCGGCGGGTCGATGCCCAACTGCCCGGCGACGAGCATCGCTTCACGACATCGGCGCAGGTCACCGGTGTAGACAGCGGCTTCGGCGGCTCGGGTCAGCAAGTGGGCGGGACAGGCCGAGCCCTGTGTCCCACCGGAGGCGGAGGAGGCAGAGGAGGCGGAGAGGGTGGAGGAGGAGGCGGCGGGCGCGAGCCGTCGCGGGTCGTCCGGCGCGGGGCGGGTGCCGGCGGCCTGAGCCGCTCCGGCCAGCAGCGCGTCGAAGGCCTCCCCCGCGTGCCCGGTCCGCAGGGCGAGGACGCCGGTGAGCGCGTCGGCGTCGGTGCGGGCGGCCAGGGTGCGGGACCGGTCGCCGTCGCCGGAGTGCCAGGCGTCGGCCGCCGCGAGGGCGAGGAGGCGGGACCGCTCCCGGGGGTCCGTGCAGAGCGCGGCGGCTCGTTCGGCGAGGGCGCCGGAGAGCGCCGGGTCACCGGCGGCGCGTGCCCGGGCGGCCGCCGCCGACAGTTCCGCGGCGAGTCGCGCGCTGGGGCCGAGCGCTGCGGCTCCCCGGTGCCAGGCCCGGCGGGGCGTCTCCGCCGGGCCGTGCAGAACGCGGGCGAGCAGCCGGTGGGCGTCGCGGCGGTCGGCCGGGGCGGCCGTCTCGTAGGCGGCGATCCGGGTCCAGGCGTCACGGAAGCCGACTCCGCCGGCCGTGGCGTAGGCGATCCCCGCCGCCTCGGCCGCCTCGAGGGGCCGGGTGTCGAGGCGGACGGCGGCGACGGCGCGCAGAAAGGCGTGGGTGGCCACCGGGTACTGGTCGGCGGCCGCGAGCAGCAGCACCAGCCGGGTGTCCTCGGGCAGCGCGCGGACCTCGCCGCGGTGGGCGCGCAGCGTCTCGGGGGCGAGGTCGGCAGGTTCGGCCGGCAGCGGGTCGAGGCCGGCCGCCTGCCGTTCGGTCAGCCGCCCGACGAGTTCCACGGCGGCGCGCGGATCGCCGTACACGAGGCGCAGCACCCGCACGCGGACGCCTTCACAGAGCGTCGGACCCGAGCGCGGGCCCGTGTCCGGGGGCGTCGGTGGCGAAGTGCGGTCCAGAGGCGGGGGGTTCACCGGTGTCACCACACAAATGACGTTACTGGCGGGTTACTTGAACCGTAAAGACTGGCGATTTCGCCGATGCGGCGCGCGTAGACCCGCCGGACACTCCTGGCAACCCCACACGTTTCAGGAGGCATCATGCAGCGCCACAAGCGTCGCATCGCCGCGGCTCTCTCGGCCGTGGTCTCTTCGCTCCTTCTGTCACTGTCCTTCTCCGCCCCCACAGCCCATGCCGCGACCCACAATCCGGTCGTCTTCGTGCACGGCATCAGCAGCGACTCCAGCAGTTGGTCCGACTGGGTCGCGGACTTCAAGGCCGACGGCTACACGGCCGCCGAGCTGGACGCCTGGTCGTACAGCTGGTCCCAGTCGAACGCCACCACCGCCTCCCAACTGGCAACCGAGATCAAGAACGTGCTGGCGAGAACCGGCGCCGCCAAGGTCGACGTCGTCGTCCACTCCATGGGCACGCTCAGCTCCCGCTACTACCTCAAGAACCTCGGCGGCACCGCGTACGTGGACGACTTCGTCTCCGTCGCGGGCACCAACCACGGCACGTCGGTCGCCTCGTGGTGCAGCTGGCTCTACACCTCCTGCGCCGAGATGGTCACCGGCAGCTCCTTCGTCACCGCGCTCAACTCGGGTGACGAGACCCCGGGCAGCGTGAGCTACGCGACCTACTGGTCGAACTGCGACGCGGCCATCGACCCGGACTCCTCGGCGCTGCTGAGCGGGGCCACCAACGTCGGCGTCGGGTGCATCTCGCACACCGACATCAACAACGACCACGGCGTGTACGAGAAGGTGCGCGACTTCATCCAGTGATTCGTCCGGCAAACCGGTGCGAAGGCGGCACCGGGGACGCGGCGGGCCCGTTCGGGGTGACACCCCCGAAC
>NZ_JBHWUU010000056.1:0-65529 GCF_042737375.1 Streptomyces sp. NPDC060000 | reverse complement strand
CCCCACCGATGTTCGGTGGGGGCCACGGCGTTCACTCACATGAGCCGGCGTCAGGCTGGGTGTCAGCCGTTGCGCTTCCAGCGCGGCTTGTCGTCGCGGCGGCCGAAGGAACCGGTGCCGGTGCCGGTGCCGGTGCTGCGGTGGTCGTCACGACGGCCGGTCGGGCGGTCGTGGCCGCCGGAGCGGAAGCCGCCGCCGGTGGGGCGGTCGCCCTGACGGTCACGGTTGAACGGACGGTCGCTGCCACGGTGGGTGGCCGGACGGTCGTCGCGACGGTCGCGGTTGAAGCCACCCGACTGACGGTCGTCGCGGCGGAAGCCACCGGAGGGGCGCTCGTCACGACGGTCACGGTTGAAGCCGCCCGCGGGACGCTCGTCACGGCGGAAGCCACCGGAGGGACGCTCGTCACGACGGTCGTCACGGCGGTCGTCGCGACGGTCACGGTTGAAGCCGCCCGCGGGACGCTCGTCACGGCGCTCGAAGGAACGGCCACCACGGTCGTCACGGCCGGCGCCACCACGGTCGTCACGGCGGTCGCGGTTGAAGCCGCCACGGTCGTCACGACGCTCGAAGGAACGGCCACCACGGTCGTCACGGCCGGCGCCACCACGGTCGTCACGGCGGAACCCGCCACGCTCGCCGTCACGACGGTCACGGTTGAAGCCACCGCGGTCGTCACGGTTGAAGCCGCCACGGTCGTTGTCGCGGCGCTCGAAGGAACGGCCACCACGGTCGTCACGGCGCTCGTAGTTGCCCCGCTCGTCGCGGCGCTGACGCGGCTGCTCGTACGCGGGACGCTCGGCGGGCTGCTCGGAGACCGCGGCCTCGGCCGGCGCCTCCACCACGGCGTTCTGCTCCACGGCCGCCGCGGCGCCCGCGACGACAGCCGCCTCGGGGTCCTCGCCACGCTCACGCGCCACACGGGCCACCAGACGGTCGGCCTCCTCGCGCAGCTCGGTCGCGCGTCGCTGCGCACGCTCCAGCTCCTTGCTGAGCTGGGACACCTCGCGCTCGGCCTGCTGCGCCGCGTTGCCCGCGGACTCGGCCTGGACCTCCGTCATCGAGCGGGCGCCGGTGATCTCGGCGACCTCCGGCTCGAAGGCAGTGCCGCCCTGGATGATGTGACGCCCGGCGTCCACGCCCGCGTCCTCCATCAGACGGAAGATCTGACGGCGCTGGTGCGGCAGCGAGAGGGAGACGACCGTGCCGGTGCGGCCGGCGCGGGCGGTGCGGCCGGCGCGGTGCAGGTAGTCCTTGTGGTCGCCGGCCGGGTCCACGTTCAGGACCAGGTCGATGCCGTCGACGTGGATACCGCGGGCGGCGACGTCGGTCGCGACGAGCGCGTTGACGTAGCCCTTCTTGAAGTCCTCGAGCACGCGGGTGCGCGCGCCCTGCGTCATGCCGCCGTGCAGCGCGTCGGCCTTCACACCGGAGTCGCAGAGCTGCTCGGCGATACGGTCGGCGCCGAGCTGGGTGCGGACGAAGATGATCGTGCGGCCCTTGCGGGAGGCGATCGCGGCGGTGACCGGCGCCTTGTCCTTGGGCTTCACGATCAGGATGTGGTGGGACATCGTCGTGACGTTGCCCTGGGCGCTGTCGACCTCGTGCGTGACCGGGTTGCTCAGGTAGCGCTTGACCAGCGTGGAGATCTCGTTCTCCATCGTGGCGGAGAAGAGCATCCGCTGGCCGCCGCCCGGGATCTGGTCGAGCAGCTCGGTGACCTCGGGCAGGAAGCCCAGGTCGGACATCTGGTCGGCCTCGTCGAGTACGGCGACCTGGACGTTCTCGAGCGAGCAGGCGCCGCGGTTGATGAGGTCACGCAGGCGGCCCGGGGTGGCCACGAGGACGTCGACGCCGCGCTCCAGGGCGTACATCTGGTTGCTCATGGACGTACCGCCGCAGACGACCTTCATCTTCAGACCGAGGACGTCGCCGTAGGGCTGAAGCGCGTCCGCGACCTGCATCGCGAGCTCACGCGTCGGCGTGAGGATGATGCCGCGGGGCTTCTTCTTGTCGGTGTGGCCGCCGGACAGCGACGCCAGCAGCGGCAGACCGAAGGAGAGGGTCTTGCCGGAGCCGGTGCGGCCGCGGCCGAGGATGTCCTTGCCGGCCAGGGCGTCCGGAATGGTCGCGGCCTGGATCGGGAAGGGGCTGGTCACGCCGTTCTGCGCGAGCTTGCGCACGACGCCCTCGGGGAGCCCCAGGGCGGAGAAGGTGAGTTCGGGGGTCTCGGGGGTCTCGGCGACGGCTGCCTCGACGGCCTCGGCGACCTCTGCTGCGGCCTCGGCCGTCTCGACGGTCTCCGCGACCTCGATCGCCTCGAGGGTGATCGGCTCGTCGTTGTTCTCGGACACGACGGAGTGATCAGTACTGAAAATGGACATGCGAATGCGAAACCTTCCGGAGTCTCAAGTCGGCACGCGCCCGTCAACTCCGTGTTCGCATTGCATTACGACCGCCTCTATGCGGTCAGCCACGGCAAGGGAGAGTACGCGCCACACGGCGCGCTCTGCGGTGGCGCCGGGCAAATGGGATCAAACGATCTACCACTATAAGCACCTGGACCACCGAAGGCAAATCGAGCCACATCGCCGCAGCTCAGCATGCATCTCAGCCCAGAGTTCCGGGGCGTCCCGGGGGCCCAGGAAACCCCGGGAACCGGAAGACCTGGGCGGACCAGGAGGCCCGGGGGGCCGGGGGGCCGGGGGGCCGGGGGGCCAGGTGGCCTGGGAGACCCCGGGGAGGCCGGGAGACCCAGCTGGGCCCGAGGGGCCGAGCCGGGAGACCCCAGCTGTGCCCGAGGGGCCGGGAAGGCCAGGAAGGGCCAGGAAGGGCCAGGAAGGGTGGAAGAGCCAGAGCGGGCCCGGAGGACAGAGCGGGCCCGAAGGCCCGGGAGGCCCGGGAGGCCCGGAGACCAGAGCGGACCCGAAGGCCCGGAAGCCAGGATTGCGGAAGGCCCAGAGCAGGCCCGAAGGCCCAGCGCGGGCCCGGAGGCCCAGGGCGGGAGGCCCAGAGCAGGCCCGGAGGCCCAGGGCGGGAGGCCCAGAGCAGGCCCGGAGGCCCAGGGCGGGAGGCCCAGAGCAGGCCCGGAGGCCCAGGGCGGGAGGCGCAGAGCAGGCCCGGAGGCCCAGGGCCGGCCGGCTACAGGGGTGAATCGGCCTCGGGTGCCGCCTCCGGCGCCGGCTCTCGGTCCATCAGCTGGGCCGCCGCCCCACCGTCACCCTCGTGCGCCGAGGACGACGGCTCGGCGACCGTCGGCTCCGGCGTGGGCGACGGCGGCTCCGGCGTGGGCGCGGGCGGCTCCGGGTCCGGCGAACGCGTGGGAGCGGTCGACTGCCCCCCGGTCGGCGTCGGCGCCCCCGGCTTCTCGCTCTTCCCCGGCTTCACCGCCCCCGCCGAGGCCGGTGCGCTCCCGCCCGTCGGCGGCACGGCCGAGGCGGACGCCGGCGCCTTCGCCTTCCCCCGGTCGCCCTTCCCGTGCCCGTGCTTGCCGTCGCCGCCCGCCGCACCCATCCCGAAGCCGCCACCCGCTCCCTCCGAATCCCTGCCCGGCGCCTCACCGCCCCGCTGCCCGGCCGAGTGGGAAGGCCTGGTGCGGCCGCCCTCCTCGTCCCCCACGCTCATACAGCCGGCGGCCGCGGCGACGGCCATGACCGTCGCGGCCAGACGAACGGGTACGTACAAGCGGCGCACGGGGCCACCTCCGGGGCAGGCGTAAGGAGTCGACGTGCCCAACTCCCGGCGCCCGCAAGAGGACACGCGCCGACGCGCGCCCCTGTGCCGGACGGCTCAGCCGTAGCCGAGGGCGTGCAGCCGCGCGTCGTCGATGCCGAAGTGGTGGGCGATCTCGTGCACCACCGTCACCTCCGTCTCCGCGACGACCTCCTCCCGCGTCCCGCACATCCTCAGCGTCGGCCCCCGGTAGATCGTGATCCGGTCCGGCAGCACCCCGGCGTACCACTCCCCGCGGTCCGTCAGCGGGGTCCCCTCGTACAGCCCGAGCAGCTCGGGCTCCTCCGCGGGCGGCTCGTCCTCGACGAACACCGCGACGTTGTCCATCAACCGCGTCAACTCCGGCGGAATCCGGTCCAGCGCCTCGGCCACCAGTTCCTCGAACTCCTCGCGCGTCATCTCCAGCACAGGCCCATTGTCCGGTACGACCCGGCCGGGGGGAGGTCGCGAACCGTCCGCATACCGGCGGCCGGACCCGGGCATACGGCACCAATGGTCCGCGCCCGCGTCCCCGCCGCAGTCCTGAAGCGTCTCAAGCCCGTCAAGCCCGTCAAGCGCAAGAGCCCGATCCCCGAACTCGCCGCCCGGCCCAACCCCTGGCTCCGCGCTCTCGGCCTGACCGCCGTCGTCCTGCTCGGCGCCTGGCTCGGGCTGCTGATCGTCGGGGACGTCCGCGTGTCCGTCGGCCCCATGAACACGACGATGACCCTGCGCCCGTCGTTCAGCGGCGGCACGAAGATCAACATCTCCCCGCTGGGCGCGCTGACCCTGGACAGCCACATCGCCCCGGTCCGCCTCGACGTGAACGTCGACCAGCTCGACCCCGCCCGCTCGCAGGCCCTGGTCGACCACCCCGAACGCCTCTCAGGCCTCCAGGACGAGGTCGCCCGCGACGTCGAGCACGGCACCCTGGACCTCGCCGTCCGCTCCTGCGTCGCCGTCGTCTCCGGCGCCACCGCGCTCGGCCTCGCCGTCTACCGCCGCCCCCGCCGCGCCCTCGCGGCCGGCGGCCTCGCCCTCACCCTGCTGGCCGCCTCGGGCGCCACCGCCTACGCCACCTGGAACCCCAAGTCGGTACTGGAGCCGCGCTTCTCCGGCCTGCTCTCCTCCGCGCCCTCACTCGTCGGCAACGCGCGCAGCATCGTCACCGAGTTCGACGTCTACCAGCAGGAACTCGCCCGCCTGGTCACCAACGTGACCAAGCTGTACGACGTCACGTCCACGCTCCCCGCCTTCCAGCCGGACCCGACGACCGTCCGCGTCCTGCACGTGTCCGACATCCACCTCAACCCCGCGAGCTGGAAGATCATCGCCTCGCTCGTGGAGCAGTACCGGGTCAGTGTGATCGTCGACTCCGGCGACACGATGGACCACGGCTCGGCGGCGGAGAACGGCTTCCTGGACCCCATCGCCACCCTGGGCGCGCCGTACGTCTGGGTCAGGGGCAACCACGACTCCCTCGTCACCCAGCGCTACCTGCAGGGCATGAAGAACGTGCACGTCCTCGACGACGGCCGCGCGGTCAACGTCGCCGGGCTGCGCTTCGCGGGCATCGGCGACCCCCAGTTCACCCCCGACCGCTCCGCCGCGTCGGGCGCCGAGGAGTCCGAGGAGGCGGCGGGCGCCCGGCTGGCCGGTGCGCTGCGCGCCCAGCGGAACGCCGGCACCCCCGCGGACGTGGCCATCGCCCACGAGCCCTCCGCCGCCCGGGGCACGGACGGCGAGGTGCCCCTCGTCCTGGCCGGCCATCTCCACCACGAGGGGATGGAGGTCATGAAGAAGGGCACGCGCCTGCGTGTGGAGGGCTCGACGGGCGGCAGCGGCCTGCGCGCCGTCGAGGGCAAGTACCCCGACCCCATCGAGGCGTCGATCCTCTACTTCGACCGTGACACCCGCCGCCTCCAGGCCTGGGACGAGATCAAACTCGGCGGACTGGGCCTGACGACGGCCGAGGTCAGCCGCCACCTCCCGAAGGAGAACCTCCCCGGAGCCGCCCCGTCCCCGAGCCAGTCTCCGACTCCCTCCCCCAGCCCGCCGCTCAGCCCGTCCGTCGGCCCCTCCAGGACGACCCCGTAAACCGTTTTGGCGATACCCCCCGCCATCCCATATGCTCATGACGTCCCCGACGCGCTGAGAAGCGCCCAGGCGGGCCGATAGCCCTCATCGTCTAGCGGCCTAGGACGCCGCCCTTTCAAGGCGGTAGCACGGGTTCGAATCCCGTTGGGGGCACGCAACACCGTGTGCGACACTGTCGTACACAAAGCTTGGTCCTGTGGAGCAGTTTGGAGTGCTCGCCACCCTGTCAAGGTGGAGGCCGCGGGTTCAAATCCCGTCAGGACCGCTGAGGTTTCACGTGAAACCTCGTGGCTGGGTAGCTCAGTTGGTACGAGCGATCGCCTGAAAAGCGATAGGTCGCCGGTTCGACCCCGGCCCCAGCCACAAGAACGAAAACCCCCTCCGGTCGCCCGGAGGGGGTTTTCGTCGCTGCGTGTCGGACGAGGCGGCGCCAAAAGCGCTCGCCCCTTCTTTCGCCAAGATGAGATCCTGGATCGCGTATGTCTACGCACCCCGCCCCCGGCGCCCCCGCTCCGGGCACTCCCGCCCTCGGCGCCCTCGCCCCCCGCCTGGCCGAGCTGTCACTGCGCGACGCGCACCGGCTCGGGCGCAGGCTCGAAGGCGCACGCAGGATCCGCAAGCCGGAGGCCCGCGCCGCCGTCCTCGCCGAGATCGAGGGGGAGGTCGCGCAGGTCGAGGAGCGGATGGCCCTGCGGCGCGGCCGTGTGCCCGCCGTCTCCTACCCCGAGCAACTCCCCGTCAGCCAGAAGAAGGACGACATCGCGGCCGCCATCCGTGATCACCAGGTCGTCATCGTCGCCGGTGAGACCGGGTCCGGGAAGACCACCCAGATCCCCAAGATCTGTCTCGAGCTGGGGCGCGGTGTCCGGGGCATGATCGGGCACACACAGCCCCGTCGTATCGCCGCCCGCACGGTGGCCGAGCGCGTCGCCGAGGAACTCGGCACGCCCCTCGGTGAGGCCGTCGGCTGGAAGGTGCGGTTCACCGACCAGGTGAACCCGGACGCCACCTTCGTGAAGCTCATGACGGACGGCATCCTGCTCGCGGAGATCCAGACCGACCGTGAGCTGCGCGCGTACGACACGATCATCATCGACGAGGCCCACGAGCGGTCCCTCAACATCGACTTCCTGCTGGGTTATCTCGCCCAGCTGCTGCCCCGCCGGCCGGACCTCAAGGTCGTCATCACCTCCGCGACCATCGACCCGGAGCGTTTCTCCCGGCACTTCGGCGACGCCCCGATCGTCGAGGTCAGCGGGCGGACGTACCCGGTGGAGGTCCGCTACCGGCCGCTCCTCGAAGAGGACGCCGAGGACGCCGACCGCGACCAGATCACCGCGATCACCGAGGCCGTGGAAGAGCTCATGGGCGAGGGGAAGGGCGACATCCTCGTCTTCCTCTCCGGTGAGCGGGAGATCCGCGACACGGCCGACGCGCTCGAGAAGAAGAAGTTCAGGTTCACCGAGGTCCTGCCGCTCTACGCCCGGCTGTCGCACGCCGAGCAGCACCGCGTCTTCCAACAGCACACGGGCCGCAGGATCGTTCTGGCGACGAACGTGGCCGAGACGTCCCTGACCGTCCCGGGCATCAAGTACGTCATCGACCCCGGCTTCGCCCGCATCAGCCGCTACAGCCACCGCACCAAGGTCCAGCGCCTGCCCATCGAAGCGATCTCGCAGGCCAGCGCCAACCAGCGCAAGGGCCGCTGCGGCCGTACCAGCGACGGCATCTGCATCCGGCTGTACGACGAGGACGACTTCCTCGCCCGCCCGGAGTTCACGGACGCGGAGATCCTCCGTACGAACCTGGCGAGCGTCATCCTGCAGATGACCGCGGCCGGGCTCGGCGACATCGAGAAGTTCCCGTTCATCGACCCGCCGGACCACCGCAACATCCGCGACGGCGTGCAGCTGCTCCAGGAACTGAACGCGCTGGACCCGTCCGAGAAGGACCCCCGCAGGCGGCTCACGCAGACCGGCCGCAAGCTGGCCCAGCTGCCCGTCGACCCGCGGCTCGCCCGCATGGTCCTGGAGGCCGAGAAGAACGGCTGTGTGCGCGAGGTCATGGTGATAGCCGCCGCGCTGTCCATCCAGGACCCGCGTGAGCGCCCGGCCGACAAGCAGACCCAGGCCGACCAGCAGCACGCCCGCTTCAAGGACGAGACCAGCGACTTCCTCGCCTATCTCAACCTGTGGCGGTACGTCCGCGAGCAGCAGAAGGAGCGCGGCTCCTCCTCCTTCCGGCGTATGTGCAAGCAGGAGTACCTGAACTTCCTGCGCATCCGTGAGTGGCAGGACATCTACACGCAGCTGCGCACGGTCGCCAAGCAGATGGGCATCCATCCGAACGAGGAGGACGCGGCCGAGCAGAGCGTCCACGTCTCCCTCCTCGCCGGTCTGCTGTCGCACATCGGCATGAAGGACGTGAAGGACGGCAACAAGAACGAGTACCTGGGCGCGCGGAGCGCCAAGTTCGCGCTCTTCCCGGGCTCGGCCCTCTTCAAGAAGCAGCCGCGCTTCGTGATGTCCGCCGAGCTGGTGGAGACGAGCCGCCTCTGGGCCCGCGTCAACGCGAAGATCGAGCCGGAGTGGGTCGAGCCCCTCGCCGGGCATCTCCTGAAGCGGACGTACAGCGAGCCGCGCTGGGAGAAGGACCAGGCCGCCGTGATGGCGGACGAGAAGGTCACGCTGTACGGCGTCCCGATCATCGCCCAGCGCAAGGTCAACTACGGCCGGATCGACCCGGAGACCTCCCGCGACCTGTTCATCCGCAACGCGCTCGTCGAGGGCGACTGGCGCACGCACCACAAGTTCTTCGCCGACAACCGCCGGCTCCTCAGCGAGGTCGAGGAGCTGGAGCACCGCGCCCGGCGCCGGGACATCGTGGTGGACGACGAGACGCTGTTCGACTTCTACGACCAGCGGGTGCCCGAACACGTCGTGTCCGGCGCGCACTTCGACTCGTGGTGGAAGCACAAGCGGCACGAACAGCCCGATCACCTGGACTTCGAGCGGGAAATGCTCATCCGGGAGTCAGCGGAGGCGGTCACCGAGGCCGACTATCCGGACTCCTGGCGGCAGGGCCCGCTGAAGTTCCGGGTCACGTACCAGTTCGAGCCGGGCGCGGACGCGGACGGCGTGACCGTCCACATCCCGCTCCAGGTGCTCAACCAGGTCACGGACGAGGGCTTCGACTGGCAGATCCCGGGTCTGCGGGAGGAGGTCGTCACGGAGCTGATCCGGTCGCTTCCCAAGCCGATCCGCCGCCACTACGTACCGGCGCCGAACTTCGCGAAGCGCTTCCTGGAGCAGACGACGCCCTCGCAGGAGCCGCTCACCACCGCCATGGCCCGTGAGCTGAAGCGGATGGTCGGTGTCCCGTTCGAGGCCGACGACTTCGACTGGACCAGACTCCCCGACCACCTGAGGATCACCTTCCGGATCGTCGACGAACGGCGCCGCAACCTGGCCGAGGACAAGGACCTCGAGACCCTGAGGCTCCGGCTGAAACCGAAGGCCCGGCAGGCCATCTCGCAGGCGGCCGCGGCCATCGCCGAACAGCAGGGCGGTGAGTCCCTGGAACGTTCGGGCCTGACGGACTGGACGATCGGCTCGCTCACCCGCGTCTTCGAGACCCGCCGCGCGGGCCAGCCGGTGAAGGCGTACCCGGCGCTCGTCGACGACGGGGACACCGTGTCCGTACGTCTCTTCGACACGGAGGCGGAGCAGGCCGAGGCGATGTGGAAGGGCACGCGCCGACTGATCCTGCGCACCATTCCGGTCAACCCGGCAAAGTTCGCATCCGAGAAGTTGACGAACGCTCAGAAGCTCGCGCTGTCCGCGAATCCGCACGGCTCGATCCAGGCGCTGTTCGACGACTGCGCGATGGCGGCGGCCGACCGGCTGATCGCCGACTTCGGCGGGCCGGCCTGGGACGAGGAGTCGTACCGGAAGCTCTACGAGAAGGTACGCGCGGAGATCGTCGACACGACGGTGCGCACGGTCGGGCAGGTCCAGCAGGTGCTGGCCGCCTGGCAGGCCTGTGAGCGCCGTCTGAAGGGCGTACGCAGCCCCGTGCTGCTCGCGAACCTGACGGACGTACGGGGGCAGCTGGACGCCCTCGTGAAGCCCGGCTTCGTGACCTGGGCGGGGCTGCGCCGCCTGCCCGATCTCATGCGCTACCTGGTGGCCGCCGACCGGCGCCTCCAGCAGATGCCGACCGGCGTGCAGCGGGACACCAGCCGCATGGAGAAGGTCCACGAGATGCAGGACGAGTACGCGTGGCTGCTGGAGCAGCTGCCCCCGGGCCGGCCGGTTCCCCAGCAGGTCCTGGACATCCGCTGGATGATCGAGGAGCTCCGGGTCAGCTATTTCGCCCACGCGCTGGGCACGGCGTACCCGGTCTCCGACAAACGGATCGTGAAGGCGATCGACGCGGCGGCGCCGTAACGGCACCCGTACACAGGGTGAGTTCGACCGGCGGGCTCACCCTCCTGTACAGTCCTTCTCGCAGCACAACGCAACACCAAGTGCCGCAAAACCTGGTCCTGTGGAGCAGTTTGGAGTGCTCGCCACCCTGTCAAGGTGGAGGCCGCGGGTTCAAATCCCGTCAGGACCGCAGTAACTGAGAGCCCGGATCTTCGGATCCGGGCTCTCTGCGTTGTCGGCCGGTCCCTTGACGCCGTCACTTTCCGCCGGTACCCCAGAACCCAGGGCCCGTTTTCGCGTGGCCCGACGGAGGTGGGGCATGGCGGTACCGGTCAGGCACGAGACGCGGGCCCTGCTGCGCGCACATCTGTCGGCCGCGACGCCCTACCGGCATCTGACCCGCCACTGCCCGATCTGCCACCGCTTACTGCGGCTGGCGATGGACGGCGCCCCACGGGGGACGGATGCCCCTGCGGGGGCCGTGGAGGGCAAGAGCCCCTCAACGGCGTGACTCACCCTCAGACCCGCCGAGGCCACCGGGCCGCCAACCCGTCAAGACCGCCTATCGCGCCGCCGCACGCGCCAACCGCCGTACGCGCGCGGGACGCTGGAACGCGAGCTTCCCCTAGCGCACATGAGCCAGAGGCAACAAGGCTCCTGGCATGTGACGGGTGTCACCGCATGAGTTTTGAAAACCCGGGTTCTTACCAGGCTCCTACAACTGGTCAATTTTATATGTGCAATTGCACCACTCAGGAGGATGCCTCCCGGAACCCTCCCAGAGCCTCCCCAGAGTCCGACAAGGCCACTCACAGAGCCACTTGATATGACTCGGCAAGCGACCTGAAGCCGCCTCAAGCGCACAAAAAAGATCGCGCTGGACCCGGCGGAGTCCAGCGCGATCGACGACGTTCCCGGTGGGCGAGGGGCCTGTTGGGGCAGGACCCACGTCGCTTGTAGCCAGGTTCCGGGCGTCCGCACAGGTTGGGGACCTGACGTGTTGCCCGGTTATTCAGTTGTTCAGGCCTCGCTGCGCTGCTGCGGAATACCCGCAAGCAGTGCGCGAACCTCTGCCTCGCGATAACGGCGGTGTCCGCCGAGCGTACGAATCGACGTGAGCTTGCCGGCCTTCGCCCACCGCGTGACCGTCTTGGGGTCGACGCGGAACATCGTGGCGACCTCAGCCGGGGTCAGCAGCGGCTCAGCATCAGGGGTGCGAGCGGTCATGAGCGGCCTCCTCGGGAGAACCGAACCTTCTCGGTTCTTTCCTCTAAATTCTGCACCTTGACCCGCGTTGCCCGAAATGGCGGACGCGAGTCGAGTCGGTTATAGGACGAACGGCTTGTCCTCGGCACTACAACTACACCATCCGTCCAGCCACGTCGGCCAAACCGATGGAATTGCCCCCCAGGTGTTCATCGGCGACGGAAGCCGATGGACCATGTCATAGCGGACAGTCACGCCACTGTGACGATCAGTCACAGGGCGATCACGAGGCATCAGACCCCCCAAAGCGCTGCAATGCCGAGCTTTCCCCCCACAGTGGAACATAAGCAGGCGGACGGAGCCCTCCCCGGACTCCTTGTCCTATTTTGGCATGAGGAGGGGCAAGCGGCGCAAGGGTCGTGTACGTGCGTTCCATCACCCTTGCGACATAAGCCCGGATCGGGACCTACGTCCCGTCAGTTCCGTGAAGTGCGGTTGACCGTACGCTGTCCGGCCCCTCCCGGGCCGTGACGCAGGTCACTAATGAAAGCGCTGTCACATCTGTCACATCGTCAGTTCACAGCACCGGTAAGCCCTCCGGGCCCTCAGTGGCCCTCAGTGGCCCTCAGTTGGCCGAGCGCCGGTCCCGTACCGACCGCCACCGCTCCACGAGCCGCGCGTACGCCTCGCCCGCCGCCGCGCCGTCCCCGGTCCGCAGCGCCTCGATCCCCTCGGCCACGTCCTTCGCCGAGTGATCGTCCTCCAGATCGCCCGCCGGCAGCACATGCACGAGACCGCCGTAATCCAGTTCCACCAGCGAACGCGGATGGAACTCCTCCAGCCAGCGCCCCACGTCCAGCAGGCCGTCGATGAGCGGCCCCTCGTCCATGGCGTTCTTCAGCGTCCGCAGGGACCGGGCGACCCGGCGCCGCGCCTGCACCATCGGCGTGCGGTAGCGCAGGACGGGGGCCACCTCCGCCGTCCCCTTCTCGTACTCCCGCTCCTCGTCGGCGACGAGGACGAACCAGTTCAGCGGCACCTGCCAGACCGCCGTGCGGATCCACGGGCGGGCGTCGGGGTTGCGTTCCAGCCACCGCTCGTGGTCCTTGGCGGCCTCCAGGCGCACGACTTCGGGGAGCGCCGAGTCCAGGACGGGCCCCGGCAGCTCGTCGTCCAGCTCCGCCAGGGCCAGCCAGCCGCGCAGCCGGGTACGCCAGGGGCAGACGCAGAGCACCCCTTCCACCTCGGTCACGAACGCGTCGCCGCTCTCGTGCACGGGCACCGCGACCGGCGGGATGGGCAGCAGGTCGGCCAGCGAGCGGCGCAGTTCGTCCTGGTAGGAGGGGTGGTCGGGGCGACGGGCGTAGCGCGCCCAGTGGGTGCGCTCGGGCTCCGGGAAGGCGGCCAGCGGCTCGTACACGCGCAGATAGACCGCGTACGGAACGATCACGGAGGACACCTTGGACACGCCTGCTCCCTCCCCCCTGGGCAGACCGGGAAACCCTGCGAATCGTCCCATGGCGGTACTCCGGGAGAAGGTGATCCCCGACACTGCGAGCTCGGCGGACCATGCAGGCTCTACTCTCAGACCACCAGGCCCCGCCACCCTTACGGTGCCTCCGTCCCGACCGCCGCTCGATACCCGGGAGTCACCACAGTGACCGACGTTTCCGGCGCACCTGCTGATGTACTGCACACCCTGTTCCACTCGGACCAGGGCGGTCATGAGCAAGTCGTGCTCTGCCAGGACCGCGCCAGCGGCCTCAAGGCCGTCATCGCCCTCCACTCCACCGCGCTGGGCCCCGCCCTCGGCGGTACCCGCTTCTACCCGTACGCGACCGAGGCGGAAGCCGTCGCCGACGCGCTCAACCTCGCGCGCGGGATGTCGTACAAGAACGCCATGGCCGGTCTGGACCACGGCGGCGGCAAGGCCGTGATCATCGGTGATCCCGATACGATCAAGACCGAGGCGCTGCTGCTCGCGTACGGCCGTTTCGTGGCCTCACTCGGCGGTCGGTACGTGACCGCCTGTGACGTCGGCACCTATGTCGCCGACATGGACGTCGTGGCGCGCGAGTGCCGCTGGACGACCGGCCGCTCGCCCGAGAACGGCGGGGCCGGCGACTCGTCCGTGCTGACCGCCTTCGGCGTCTACCAGGGCATGCGGGCCTCCGCCCAGCACCTGTGGGGCGACCCGTCGCTGCGGGGCCGTACGGTCGGCATCGCGGGCGTGGGCAAGGTCGGCCACCACCTGGTCGAGCACCTGCTCGACGAGGGTGCCCAGGTCGTGATCACGGACGTCCGCCAGGAAGCCGTGGACCGGATCGCCGGCAAGCACCCTTCGGTGGATGTGGTCGCCGACACCGAGCGCCTGATCGGGATCGACGGGCTCGACATCTACGCCCCCTGCGCGCTGGGCGGGGCGTTGAACGACCACTCGGTGGGGGTGCTGACGGCGAAGATCGTCTGCGGCGCGGCCAACAACCAGCTCGCCCACCCGGGCGTGGAGAAGGACCTCGCCGACCGCGGGATCCTGTACGCGCCGGACTACGTGGTGAACGCCGGAGGGGTCATCCAGGTCGCCGACGAGCTGCACGGTTTTGACTTCGAGCGGTGCAGGGCGAAGGCCGCGAAGATCTTCGACACCACGCTGGCCATCTTCGCACGTGCGAAGGATGACGGTATTCCGCCGGCCGCGGCGGCCGACCGGATCGCCGAGCAGCGGATGCACGAGGCGGCCCAGGCACGCGGCTGGTGACGCTTCGGCAGGGCTCCGCGGCGCCCCGTCCGGGGGTTTCGTCGGTACCGGCCGGTGGAAAGTTGGAGAGAACTCTCACTCCTCCGGGCGGGTCGGCCGCCGATAAGTGGTTAAACTCGCCACTGACCAGCGAGAACGGGGCGACCCAAAGGTGCTGCGCACACGCGCGTACTACGGGCGACGTACCGTACGGGCGTGGGCTCAGGTACCGTGGGAGCCCTACGACGGGCTCTCCACGGAGAGGCCGTCCTGGATCATGAACGCGTGTCAACCTGGGGCCGTCGAGCCCCGTCGTTGAGGGGGTCGAGCCATGGGGCGCGGCCGGGCCAAGGCCAAGCAAGCGAAGGTCGCCCGCCAGCTGAAGTACAACAGCGGCGGGACAGATCTCTCACGCCTGGCCGAAGAGCTGGGCGCATCGCCATCGAATATTCCGCCGAATGGTGAGCCATTCGAGGACGATGACGATGACGATGAGCAGGACGACGACCCGTACGCTCGGTACGCCGAGCTGTACGGGGCCGACGACGAGGATGACGGCGAGGACTCCTCACAACACCGTCGCGGCGCTTGACCTTGTACTGAGCATCCACCCGGTCGGTGACTTCGGTCACCGACCGGGTCTTGTGCTGCCTATCTGGTCACCGGCCTGTCCGGTCCCCGGCCCGCTCGGTCCTCAGCGGGCGTAGTCCCCGACCAGCTCCGCGCCGGTCGGGTGTTCGCCGCGCTCGGTGATCTCGCCGGCGACCCAGGCCTCCACACCTCGGTCGGCCAGCGTCGCCAGGGCCACGTCCGTCGACTCCTCGGGCACGATCGCCATCATGCCGACGCCCATGTTGAGGGTCTTCTCCAGCTCCAGGCGCTCGACGGAGCCGGTCCTGCCGACCAGGTCGAAGATCGGGGCCGGGGTCCAGGTGGAGCGGTCCACGGTGGCGTGCAGCCCGTCCGGGATGACGCGCGCCAGGTTGGCCGCGAGGCCGCCGCCGGTGATGTGCGAGAAGGCGTGGACGTCCGTCGTGCGGGTGAGCGCCAGACAGTCCAGCGAGTAGATCTTGGTGGGCTCCAGGAGCTCCTCGCCGAGGGTGCGGCCGAGGTCGTCGATCCGCGCCTCCAGGGACAGCCCGGCACGCTTCAGCAGGACGTGCCGGACCAGGGAGTATCCGTTCGAGTGAAGGCCGGAGGCCGCCATGGCGATCACCGTGTCACCCGTGCGGATACGATCCGGGCCGAGCAGCCGGTCGGCCTCCACGACGCCCGTACCGGCGCCGGCGACGTCGAAGTCGTCCTCGCCCAGCAGACCCGGGTGCTCGGCCGTCTCGCCGCCGACCAGGGCGCAGCCGGCGAGCACACAGCCCTCGGCGATGCCCTTGACGATGGCGGCGACCCGCTCGGGGTGGACCTTGCCGACGCAGATGTAGTCGGTCATGAACAGCGGTTCGGCGCCGCACACCACGATGTCGTCCATGACCATCGCCACCAGGTCGTGGCCGATGGTGTCGAACACACCGAGCTGACGCGCGACGTCGACCTTCGTGCCGACGCCGTCGGTGGCGGAGGCGAGGAGCGGACGCTCGTAGCGCTTGAGGGCGGAGGCGTCGAAGAGACCGGCGAAACCGCCGAGGCCGCCGAGGACCTCGGGGCGCTGCGTCTTCTTCACCCACTCCTTCATCAGCTCGACGGCGCGGTCGCCCGCCTCGATGTCGACGCCGGCAGCCGCGTAGGAAGCACCGGTTCCGGATACACCGGAGGTGCCCGTCGACGCAGTCGACTGATCAGATACAGCAGACATTGCCTGGGATCTTTCGGGTTGGTGATACGTGCGGGGCTTACGGGCGACGGATCGCGTCGGCCGCGGCCGTGGCTGCCGGACCGGCCGCCAGCTCCGTCTCCAGGAGCTGCTTGCCGAGCAGTTCGGGGTCCGGGAGCTCCATCGGGTACTCGCCGTCGAAGCAGGCGCGGCAGAGGTTCGGCTTGGCGATCGTGGTCGCCTCGATCATGCCGTCGAGGGAGATGTACGAGAGGGAGTCGGCGCCCAGGGAGGTGCCGATCTCGTCGATGGTCATGCCGTTGGCGATGAGCTCCGCGCGCGTGGCGAAGTCGATGCCGAAGAAGCAGGGCCACTTCACGGGCGGCGAGGAGATCCGGATGTGGACCTCGGCCGCGCCCGCCTCGCGGAGCATACGGACCAGGGCCCGCTGGGTGTTGCCGCGCACGATCGAGTCGTCGACGACGACCAGGCGCTTGCCCTTGATGACTTCCTTCAGCGGGTTCAGCTTCAGGCGGATACCGAGCTGGCGGATGGTCTGCGAGGGCTGGATGAACGTCCGGCCGACGTACGCGTTCTTCACCAGGCCCGCGCCGAAGGGGATGCCGGAGGCCTCCGCGTAACCGATGGCGGCCGGGGTCCCGGACTCCGGGGTCGCTATCACCAGGTCGGCGTCGACCGGCGCTTCCTTGGCGAGTTTGCGACCCATCTCCACACGGGAGAGATACACGTTCCGGCCGGCGATGTCGGTGTCCGGGCGGGCCAGGTACACGTACTCGAAGACACAGCCCTTGGGCTTCGCTTCCGCGAACCGGGAGGTTCGCAGTCCGTTCTCGTCGATGGCGATGAACTCGCCGGGCTCGATCTCACGGACGTAGGCGGCGCCGCAGATGTCGAGGGCGGCCGACTCGGAGGCGACCACCCAGCCGCGCTCCAGGCGGCCGAGGACCAGCGGGCGGATGCCCTGCGGGTCGCGGCCGGCGTAGAGGGTGTGCTCGTCCATGAAGACGAGCGAGAAGGCGCCCTTGACCTGCGGGAGGACCTGGTGGGCCGCCTCCTCGATGGTCAGCGGCTTGCCGTCCTCGTCGACCTGGGCCGCGAGGAGCGCGGTGAGCAGGTCGGTGTCGTTGGTCGCCGCGACGCGCGGAGTGCGGCCTTCCTGCTTGGGCAGGTCGGCGACCATCTCGGCGAGCTGGGCGGTGTTGACGAGGTTGCCGTTGTGGCCGAGCGCGATCGAGCCGTGCGCGGTGGCACGGAACGTCGGCTGGGCGTTCTCCCACACGGAGGCGCCGGTGGTCGAGTAGCGGGCGTGTCCGACCGCGATATGACCCTGGAGCGAACCGAGCGAGGTCTCGTCGAAGACCTGGGAAACGAGGCCCATGTCCTTGAAGACGAGGATCTGGGAGCCGTTGCTGACCGCGATTCCCGCGGATTCCTGACCTCGATGCTGGAGGGCGTAGAGCCCGAAGTAAGTGAGCTTGGCGACCTCTTCACCGGGAGCCCAGACCCCGAAGACGCCGCAAGCGTCCTGGGGGCCCTTCTCGCCGGGGAGCAGATCATGACTGAGTCGACCGTCACCACGTGGCACGCTTCCGAGTGTAGGCGAGATCGACCACTGGTCCGAATTGGGGATACCCGCCGGTAACTCGATCAGCGGTCGTCCGCCTCGCCGAGATCGACTCATTTTCGCAGGTCAGTCGGCAGATTCGGTGATCCAACCGACGGCTGGGCACGCTGCGGTGGCGGCCGCGCGGGGACCCGTTCCACGGGCACGAGTGAGGTGTCGCACACCATTGGGGTCGGTGGGCGCGGTTCACCGGGTCGGAAGAGCCGGCCGCTGCCGCTTCCCGGCCCTCGGCCGGATGTCACTGCCCGCTCAGCCGGACCTGGTCGCCGTCGGCCGTGGCCAGGGTCAGCGTGGTGCCCTTCACCTCGGTGTGGAGGGTGCCGTCGGTGAGGGTGCCGGCCAGCGCACGCTCGAAGTCCATGGGCCGGCCCGGGCAGGCCATCCTGGTCGACCTGGCGTCGCTGAACCGGATGCTGTCGCCCTCGACGGCGGCCCTGGCGGTGAAGTTGTTGCAGCCGTAACTGCCCGCCGCCCTGCCGTCCTCGATCTCGACGTGCGCACCGGAGGGGGCGCGGTGCGTGGTGCCGTCCACGGTGACGCTGTCGACGTTCCAGCGGACACCGGTGACGGGCTGCTCGGCGCTCACCGCCCCGCTGCCGGGCTGCTCACCGTCCGCCTTCCCACTCCCGCAGGCCGCGGCGAGCGGGACGAGCAGGACGGCCGCGGTCAGCGCCATGCGCTGCGTGTACGTGTGCGTAGGGCTGTGCCTCTGCCTGTACATGCCGGTTCGACGGGGCGGGTGGGGCGGCCGGTTCCACCCGGGGGCCGAATTCAGGACATCAGGGGCAGGAGCGCGGTGAGGTCGGCCCGCTCGCCGCTCGCGGCGACCTTCGCCCGCTCGACGGCGTCCGGCCAGGTCACCCGGCCGGTCGCCAGCCGGATCCAGGTGAGCGGGTCGGTCTCGACGACGTTGGGCGGGGTGCCCCGGGTGTGCCGGGGGCCCTCGACGCACTGCACGACGGCGTACGGCGGGATCCGCACCTCCGTCGCGCCGCCGGGCGCCTTGGCGGCGAGGGCGTCGGCGAGGAGCCGGGTGGCGGCGGCGAGCGCCTGCCGGTCGTACGGGATGTCCAGGCCGGGGACGGCGGCGTTCAGGTCGTCGGTGTGGACGACGAGTTCGACGGTCCGGGTGACCAGGTAGTCGGCGAGCGTCATGACGCCGGTGCGAGCGGCGAGAAGGCGGTCGCCCGGAGCGGCGGTGAGGGCCTCGGTGACGCGCTCCTCGGTGCGGGCGAAGAGGGCGTTCAGGTCGGGGTTCGCGGCGGCGAGGTCCCGGGTGCCGTCGCGGATGTCGGCGGCCCGGGCGGCGGTGGCGAAAGGCCATTCCAGGAGGGTGAGTTCCGCCTTCGGTGGCTCTTCCCGGCCCAGGTTGCGGCTGACGGTCGCCACCGCCATGGTCACGTGCGCGGCCAGGTCCCGCACGGTCCAGCCCGCCAGCCGCGTGGGCAGCGCGAGCTGCTCGGGGGTGAGGGTCCCCACGGCCCGCCGTACGTTGCCGAACTGCGCGGTGACAGCGGCGCGGATCTTGGCGGGGTCGTACACGCGTGTGCGTTTCCTGGCCGGAGGCATGGCGGTGAGCCTAGTGGTCGCCGGAAACCGGGGGCGGTCACGCCCTGCGCGCGTGATCCCCCGGGCAGTCGTGCATCGCGCGCGTGGTCGCGTGGTACTGGTGCCGACGCTTCCCTTGTCCACTCCACGTCCCGTCCGGCGCCGGGCGCACCGGAACCGGTGCGGGAGCCGACGCGGGAGCCGGAAACCGCGTGACGGTCACGCCGAAGGCCCCGCCCGTTGGAACGGGACGAGGCCTTCACCGTCGTACTTGTGCCGCGCGGACGCGGGTGCCGCGGGCGCCGCGGGTGCTTACGCGAGCAGCGCCGGGATGGTCCCCTCGTGGGCCTCGCGCAGCTCCTCCAGGGACAGTTCGAACTCGCCCTGGAGCTCGACCGTGTCGCCGTCGACGACACCGATGCGGGTGACGGGCAGGCCGCGCGCCCCGCACATGTCGTTGAAGCGGAGCTCCTCGGAGCGCGGGACGGCCACCACGGCACGGCCGGCCGACTCGGAGAAGAGGAAGGTGAAGGCGTCGAGCCCGTCCGGTACGACCAGCCGCGCGCCCCTGCGGCCGAGCAGCGCCGACTCGACGACCGCCTGGATCAGACCACCGTCCGACAGGTCGTGCGCGGCGTCGATCATGCCGTCGCGGGAAGCGGAGATCAGGATCTCGGCGAGCAGCCGCTCCCGCTCCAGATCGACCTTCGGAGGCAGACCGCCGAGGTGGTCGTGGACGACCTGGGACCAGGCCGAGCCGCCGAACTCCTCACGGGTGTCGCCGAGCAGGTAGAGCAGCTGGCCCTCCTCCTGGAAGGCGACGGGCGTGCGGCGAGCGACGTCGTCGATGACACCCAGCACGGCCACCACCGGGGTCGGGTGGATGGCCACCTCGCCCGTCTGGTTGTAGAGGGAGACGTTGCCGCCGGTCACCGGCGTGCCCAGCTGCTGGCAGGCGTCGGCCAGGCCGCGGATGGCCTCCGCGAACTGCCACATCACCGCCGGGTCCTCGGGCGAGCCGAAGTTCAGGCAGTCGGAGACGGCGAGCGGCTTGGCGCCGGTCGTCGCCACGTTCCGGTACGCCTCGGAGAGGGCCAGCTGCGCGCCCGCGTACGGGTCGAGCTTGGCGTACCGGCCGTTGCCGTCGGTCGCGATGGCGACGCCGAGGCCGGTCTCCTCGTCGATCCGGATCATCCCGGAGTCCTCGGGCTGCGCGAGGACCGTGTTGCCCTGCACGAAATGGTCGTACTGGGACGTGATCCACTTCTTCGAGGCCTGGTTGGGGGACGAGACCAGCTTCAGGACCTGGTCCTTGAGCTCCTGGCCCGTCTGCGGCCGGGGCAGCTTGTTCGCGTCGTCCGCCTGAAGGGCGTCCTGCCACTCCGGGCGGGCGTAGGGGCGCTCGTAGACCGGGCCGTCGTGGGCGACGGTGCGCGGGTCGACGTCGACGATCTTGCCGCCGTGCCAGAAGATCTCGAGGCGGTCGCCGTCGGTCACCTCACCGATGACGGTCGCGATGACGTCCCACTTGTCGCAGATCTCCAGGAAGCGGGCGACCTTCTCCGGCTCGACGACCGCGCACATGCGTTCCTGCGACTCGCTCATGAGGATTTCCTCGGGCGAGAGCGTCGAGTCACGCAGCGGTACGTCGTCCAGGGTGACGCGCATGCCGCCGGAGCCGTTGGAGGCGAGCTCGGACGTGGCGCAGGACAGGCCGGCCGCGCCGAGGTCCTGGATGCCGACGACCAGCTTCTCCCGGAAGGCCTCCAGGGTGCACTCGATGAGGAGCTTCTCCTGGAAGGGGTCGCCGACCTGCACGGCCGGGCGCTTCGACGGCTTCGCGTCGTCGAAGGTCTCGGAGGCGAGGATCGACGCGCCGCCGATGCCGTCGCCGCCGGTGCGGGCCCCGTAGAGGATGACCTTGTTGCCGGTGCCCGAGGCCTTCGCGAGGTGGATGTCCTCGTGCCGCATCACGCCGATGGCACCGGCGTTGACCAGCGGGTTGCCCTGGTAGCAGGCGTCGAAGACGACCTCGCCGCCGATGTTCGGCAGGCCCAGGCAGTTGCCGTAGCCGCCGATGCCGGCGACCACGCCCGGGAGGACGCGCTTGGTGTCGGGGTGGTCGGCGGCGCCGAAGCGCAGCGGGTCCACCACCGCGATCGGACGCGCGCCCATCGCGATGATGTCGCGGACGATGCCGCCCACGCCCGTGGCCGCGCCCTGGTAGGGCTCGACGTACGAGGGGTGGTTGTGCGACTCGACCTTGAAGGTCACGGCGTAGCCCTGGCCGACGTCGACGACGCCCGCGTTCTCGCCGATGCCCACGAGCAGCGCATCGGACTGGGGGGCCTTCTCGCCGAACTGGCGGAGGTGCACCTTGGAGGACTTGTACGAGCAGTGCTCGGACCACATGACGGAGTACATGGCGAGCTCGGCGCCGGTGGGACGGCGGCCGAGGATCTCCACGACGCGCTCGTACTCGTCCTTCTTCAGGCCGAGTTCGGCCCAGGGCAGCTCGACGTCGGGGGTCTCGGCCGCGTGCTCGACCGTGTCCAGAGGCGTCCGGCTCATGCGTTGACCAGCTTCTTGAGGATCGAGGTGAAGAACGGGAGGCCGTCGGTGCGGCCGGACCCGATGAGCGGCTCGACGGCGTGCTCCGGGTGCGGCATGAGGCCCACGACGTTGCCGGCCTCGTTGGAGATGCCGGCGATGTCGCGCAGCGAGCCGTTCGGGTTGCCGTAGCCGTCGGCGTCGTCGCCCTGCACGAGGTACCGGAAGGCGACGCGGCCCTCGGCCTCGAGCTTGTCGAGGGTGTACTCGTCGGCGACGTACCGGCCGTCCATGTTCTTCAGCGGGATCTGGATCTCCTGGCCCGCTTCGTAGTCGGCGGTCCAGGCGGTCTCCGCGTTCTCCACCCGCAGTTTCTGGTCGCGGCAGATGAAGTGGAGGTGGTCGTTGCCGAGCATCCCGCCGGGAAGCAGGTGGGCCTCCGTGAGGATCTGGAAGCCGTTGCAGATACCGAGGACCGGAAGGCCGGCCTTCGCCTGCTCGATGAGGGTCTCCATCACGGGCGAGAAGCGCGCGATGGCGCCGGCCCGCAGATAGTCGCCGTAGGAGAAACCGCCACACAGCACCACGGCGTCGACCTGATGAAGGTCTTTGTCCTTGTGCCAGAGAGCGACGGGTTCGGCGCCCGCCAAGCGGATCGCACGCTGGGTGTCCCGGTCGTCCAGACTGCCCGGGAAAGTGACGACGCCAATACGAGCGGTCACTTCGCGGCCCCCGCGACCGCTTCTTCGGACTCGACCTTGACGGTGAAGTCCTCGATCACGGTGTTGGCGAGGAAGGATTCCGCAAGATCGTGGATGCGGGCGAGGGCGGCCTCGTCGACCGGCCCGTCAACTTCCAGCTCGAATCGCTTTCCCTGACGGACGTCGGAGATGCCTTCGAAACCCAGCCGCGGCAGTGCGCGCTGCACCGCCTGGCCCTGGGGGTCGAGGATCTCCGGCTTGAGCATGACGTCGACTACGACGCGTGCCACTGGCACTCCCGGTGGTGTGGTGCTGAGCAGGTGCCTGCGGGTGTCTCCAACAGGTGTCTTCAGACTACCCGCACAAAATTTCTACGCGGGTAGAGTTGTAGGAAACTACGTGAGCGCCATCACGATCGGGTATCGGACCAGTGCCTTCGTGGAAATTTCAGGGAAAGATCCAGGGTGCGTCGGCGTTCCCTATTGCCCTGGGACACGCGGACAGATTTAGTCGGGCTTCACATTGCAATGCCGGGCACTGTACAAATGAATTGCCAATAGCCGATACTTTGCCCCATAACAGGCGGACAGTCGACATCTCCGTGACGTCTTGGCACGTCATCGCAGAGCTGTCGCACGAAGGGACCGATATTCGTGGCGCAGAAGGTCGTGGTCACTCTCTCTGACGACATCGACGGCTCGGAAGCGGCGGAAACGATCGCTTTCGGGCTCGACGGCAAGTCGTACGAGATCGACCTGAATGAAGCCAATGCCAAGAAACTGCGTAAGGCTCTCGCGCCCTACGTGGACGCCGGCCGCAAGCGCTCGAGGTCCGGCAAGGCGTACAAGCAGACGGAGGTCGCACCCGACCCCGCGGCCGTGCGCGCCTGGGCCCAGGCCAACAAGATGGAGGTACCGGCCCGCGGCCGCATTCCCAAGAAGGTCTACGAGGCGTTCACCGACGCCCAGTGAGCCGCGCTCGCTGATCGGCTCCCGTGAGCCGCGGTCCGACGGCCGGTCACCCGCCCCTCGAACGAACCGACTTGCGCTGCACCCCTCCTGGTCAGCTAGAGTCTGGAGCACGCCGAGGGGCAAGGCCGAAAAGCCCAGCTCACGGAGTACATGCGGGTGTAGTTCAGTAGTAGAACATCCCCCTTCCAGGGGGAAGGCGCAGTGTGCGATCCCTGTCACCCGCTCTGCATCACCGATCTGACCACTGTTGTGGATCAGGTAGGCTGGTGCCCGCGCCGATCGGTGAGAGCCGGTCGGAGGCAATGCGGACGTAGCTCAGTTGGTAGAGCGCAACCTTGCCAAGGTTGAGGTCGCGAGTTCGAGCCTCGTCGTCCGCTCAGGAATGAGACCCCGGTCCACTGGACCGGGGTCTTTTCGTATGCCTCCCTCGCGTGGGCGTCATCACGGGCGTGATCCTGGATGTGCCGCGAGCGATCGTCTGACATTTGTCATGCGGAGTGATGACACCTCGCACTGCTGCCGGTCCCCTCCCGCGGACAGGCTTGAGGCATGGACACGAATGAACACGTGATCGAGGTCACCGACCTCCGGCGTGTGTACGGGGGCGGGTTCGAAGCGGTCCGCGGAATCTCCTTCCACGTCGACCGCGGTGAGATCTTCGCGCTGCTCGGCACCAACGGCGCCGGAAAGACATCGACGGTCGAGTTGCTGGAGGGGCTCGCCCGCCCGGACGGCGGGCGAGCAAGAGTCCTGGGCCACGATCCGCACACCGAGCGCGCCGCCGTCCGGCCGCGCACCGGCGTGATGCTCCAGGAGGGTGGATTCCCCTCCGAGCTGACCGTCGCCGAGACCGCGCGCATGTGGGCAGGCTGTGTGAGCGGCGCCCGCCCGGTCGCGGAGGCGCTGGCGCTGGTCGGGCTCGCCCGGCGGGCCGACGTCCGGGTGAAGCAGCTGTCCGGAGGCGAGCGGCGGCGCCTCGACCTGGCACTCGCGGTCCTCGGCGCACCCGAGGTGCTGTTCCTGGACGAGCCGACGACCGGCCTTGACGCCGAGGGCCGCCGGGACACCTGGGACCTGGTCCGCGCCCTGCGCGACGCCGGTACGACGGTGCTGCTGACCACGCACTACCTGGAGGAGGCCGAGAACCTCGCCGACCGGCTGGCCATCCTGCACGAGGGCCGCATCGCGGCTGCCGGAACACCAGCCGAGGTGACCGGGGCCCAGCCGTCCCGGATCACTTTCGAACTGCCCGAGGGGTACTTCGTGGGCGATCTGCCTCCGCTCGGCGAGCTGGGTGTGTGCGGTCACGAGATCGACGGACGGGTCATACGACTGCGCACCCGGGAGTTGCAGCGGGCGGCGACCGGGCTGCTGGTGTGGGCCGAGCGGGCGGGGGTCGCACTGCGGAGGCTCGATGTGCGCTCGGCCTCGTTGGAGGAGGCGTTCCTGGGGATCGCCCGGGAGGCCTCGAAGAGCGACGAGACCGAGGAGGTCGCGGCATGAGCGGGGCGAAGGTGAAGGGCTCGGCCACCCGTACGGCCGTCCATCCGGTCACGACTCCCGCGAGCCGGATGGCCGCCCTCGCACGGGCCGAGCTGACGCTGCTCGGGCGCAGCAGGAGCACTCTCCTCACGGCCGTGTTCATGCCGCTGGTGCTGCCGGTCAGCCTGGCGCCGGTGATCGAGGACATGGAGGCGAAGGACGCCGGGCTCAGCGTCGGCCTGGTGCTGCTGCCCGCCGCGATCGGCTTCTCACTGCTGTTCGGGGTGTACTCGGCGCTGTCGGCCATCTACACGGCCCGGCGCGAGGAACTCGTACTGAAGCGGCTGCGCACCGGTGAGCTGCGGGACCCGGAGATCCTCGCCGGGTCGGCGCTGCCCGTCCTCACCATGGGGCTGGTGCAGTCCATGGTGCTGGTGGCCGGCGCCACGGTCCTGCTCGACCTACCGGCTCCCGAAGCGCCCCATCTCGCCGTGCTGGGGCTGCTGTTGGGACTGACGATGTGCGCGGCGTTCGCGGCCGTCACGGCGACGGTGACCCGGACCGTGGAGAGCGCGCAGGTCACCACGGCGCCCATGGTGCTCGTGTCGATGGTCGGTTCCGGCGTGGCCGTGCCCCTGGAACTGCTGCCCGACCGGCTCGCGTCCGTCTGCGAGCTGCTGCCGCTGTCCCCGGTGATCCTCCTGATACGCGGCGGCTGGACCGGAAACCTGTCGGCGTACGAGGCACTGGGCTCCCTGGCGACCGCACTGGCCTGGACCCTCCTGGCGGTGTTTGCTGTACGGCGGTGGTTCCGTTGGGATCCCCGGCGCTGACCCCGCGGGGCCGCAGCCGGGATCGTGGCGGGCCGAACGGTAGGGGAGGCAAGGATGTTGGGCCGCATTCGGGGGTGGCAGCGGCGTCACTGGCGGGACCGCAGCAAGGCAGAACGGGTCGAGTTGCAGACCCTGGGCACCTGGTACTTCACCACCTGGTTCTTCTCCTTCGCCTGGCTCGCGCTGCCTTTGGTGGGCGGGCTCGAGCAGCGTCCCGCGCCACTGCTCGTCGGCGGGTTGCTGCTGCTGTCGGGCGCCCTCCAGTGCGCCGAGGCGAACCGGCTCACGCGGCCCGTCCTCGACCACTACCTGCGCCGCGCCGAGCTCCCGCCCCGCGCCCTGTACCCCGCAGCCGCGCTGCTGACCCTGGGTCTGGCACTGGCCCTGGTGCTCACCGTGCTGGGTGGTGCCGACCCGGTGACCGTCAGGCTCTGCATAGGAGCCGCGCTGCTGCCCTTCGGGATGCTGTACGGGCTCGTGGTGCCCATCCGGCTGTTCCTTCGGCACTCCACGCTGCTCGCCGTGCTGCTCATGGCCGCCTTCGGCTGGGCCGAACCGAACGCGGCGGGGATCTTCATGGTGGGGCTCCTGACCGCCTTCGCGACGTGCTTCTCGCTGTTCGCCTGCCGCTGCAGCGCCTGGAACCTGGCGGTGCTGTGGGAGGCGGACCGGGCCGGGGAGGTCGAGGCCCGGCTCGCCGTCGCCGAGGAGCGGCTGCGGTTCGGGCGGGACCTGCACGACGTGATGGGGCGGAATCTGGCGGTGATCGCACTGAAGAGCGAGCTGGCCGTGCAGTTGGCCAGGCGCGGGCGACCGGAGGCCGTGGAGCAGATGATCGAGGTCCAGCGGATGGCGCAGGATTCACAGAGGGAGGTACGCGCTGTCGTGCGGGGATATCGGGAGGCCGACCTCGGGGTCGAACTGGCCGGGGCTCAGGGGGTGTTGCGGGCGGCCGGGATCGCGTGCGAGGTGAGCGGGGAGGCCGGCGGGCTGCCCGCCGAGGTGCAGTCGGCGCTCGGCTGGGTGGTGCGGGAGACCACCACCAATGTGCTGCGGCACGGAGACGCCGGGCGGTGCTCGGTGGCGTTGCGAATGCCGGAGGGCCGCGTGGTGCTGACGGTGGAAAATGACGGCGCCGGGTCCTCCGCCTCCGGGAGCGGCGACGGGTCGGGGCTCACCGGGCTGCGGGAGCGGCTGCGGGGGGTGGACGGGACACTGGAGGCCGGGTTCGTCGGGGCGGACGTCTTCCGGGTCGTCGCCGAGGTGCCGCTGAGCGGAAAGGCCGCCATGAGAGAGGTCACTTCATGACCGTGCGGGTACTGCTCGCCGACGACGAACACCTCATCCGGGGTGCGCTGGCCGCGCTGCTCTCCCTGGAGGACGACCTGGTGATCGTCGCCGAAGCGGCCACCGGACCGGAGGCGCTGGCGATGACGATGGCGCACCGGCCCGACGTCGCCGTCCTGGATCTGCAGATGCCGGGCGCCGACGGTGTGAGCGTCGCCACATCCCTGCGTGCCGAACTGCCCGACTGCCGGGTACTGATCGTCACGAGCCACGGGCGGCCCGGGCATCTCAAGCGGGCGCTCGCGGCGGGTGTGCGCGGGTTCGTCCCCAAGACGGTGAGCGCGCAGCGGCTCGCGGAGATCATCCGTACCGTGCATGGCGGTAACCGTTATGTCGACCCGGAGTTGGCCGCCGACGCGATCGCCGCCGGTGACTCGCCGCTGACCTCCCGTGAGGCGGAGGTACTCGAACTCGCCGCCGACGGGGCGCCCGTCGCGGAGATCGCCGAGCGGGCCGCGCTGTCCCAGGGGACCGTAAGGAACTATTTGTCCTCGGCCGTCTCGAAACTCGGGGCGGAGAACCGGCACGCGGCGGTACGGCTCGCCCGGGAGCGGGGTTGGGTATAGTTGGCCTCGCGCCACGGCGCATTGCGGACGTAGCTCAGTTGGTAGAGCGCAACCTTGCCAAGGTTGAGGTCGCGAGTTCGAGCCTCGTCGTCCGCTCCATCGCAAAGGCCCCGGTCATCGACCGGGGCCTTTCGCGTCAGGTCCAGCTGGTGCCCGTGAGGCGCTCGAAGGCCTCGATGTACTTCGAGCGGGTCGCGTCCACGATGTGCTGGGGCAGGGGCGGCGGGGGCTGCTCGCTCGCGCGGTCCCAGCCGGACTCGGCCGAGGTCAGCCAGTCGCGCACGAACTGCTTGTCGTACGAGGGCTGCGCGCGGCCGGGCTGCCACTGGTCGGCCGGCCAGAAGCGGGAGGAGTCCGGCGTGAGGACCTCGTCGGCGATGACCAGGTTCTCTCCCTCGAAGCCGAACTCGAACTTGGTGTCGGCGAGGATGATGCCCCGGTCCCGGGCGATGTCGCGGGCACGGCCGTAGACGGCGAGGGTCGCCTGGCGGAGCTGGGCGGCGGTGTCGGCACCGACCTGACGGGCGACCTCCTCGTAGGAGACGTTCTCGTCGTGCTCGCCGACGGCGGCCTTGGTGGCGGGGGTGAAGATCGGGGCGGGGAGTTCGCTGCCGTCGACCAGACCCTCGGGAAGGGCGAGGCCGCAGACCGTGCGGGACTCCTTGTACTCGACGAGGCCCGAGCCGGTGAGATACCCGCGCGCCACGCACTCGACGGGGACCATCCGGAGCGACTTGCAGACCAGGGTGCGGCCCGCCCAGTCTGCGGGGGCGCCGGCCGGCAGCTCCGTGCTCAGGACGTGGTTCGGGACCAGGTCGCGGAGCTGGTCGAACCACCACAGGGAGAGCTGGGTGAGGACGCGGCCCTTGTCGGGGATCTCGGTCGGCAGCACCCAGTCGAAGGCGGACGTGCGGTCGCTGGCGACCATCACGAGGTCGCCCGCCTCGTTCTGGTACAGCTCGCGCACCTTGCCGGTGTGCAGATGCACCAGGCCCGGCACCTGAAGGGGCTCGGGCTTTTCTACGAATCCGGACACGGTTCCTCCCCGTGGTTCTGTCCTGTGGGCTGATTGTCCCGTACATCGGGATCGCTCGAGGACAGCGGGTGGGACGAGCGGGCGTACAGAGTCGGTTGCGGCGGGCGTACAGAGTCGGTTGCGGGCGTACAGAGGTCGGTCGCGGAGCGCGCAGGGGCCGGTCGAGGGTCGTGGAGAGGGAAGTCGAGGGGCGGGCACAAGGCGGTCGAGAGGGCGTGGCGAGGTCAGTCGCGTTTGCAGATGCGGTCCAGGAGGTTGGCCGTGGCGCGTTGGACACGGGGGTCCACATGGCCGGGGCGGTCCAGGGCCGGGGACCAGGCGAAGGTGCCGGAGGCGAAGACCAGGGCGCCGGAGGTGGCCCGGTAGAGCGAGGTCTCCTGGTGCCGGAGGACGCCCTCACTGTCGGCGTACGGGGAGTGGGCGAGGAGTATGCGGTCCTCGTGGGGCGGGAGGGGGGTGCGCGGGAAATAGCGGTCGGCCTCGCCCGCGACCAGGTCCTCGATGCCGTCACCGTCGAGCGCCCCGGTCGCCTCCCACAGCCAGTGGTCGGCGTTGCGGACGATCAGCGGGTGCGGCTCGGGCACCCGGCCCGCGTACTGGATGCCGACCAGCTGCTGCTCGGCGCGGTCGATCTCACGCCAGAGGACGGGCCTGCCGGGCCCCTTGCGCTTGCGGCAGGTGAGCAGGCGGCCGGGCACACCGGACGGGGACGGGCCCAACTCCACCTGCCAGTAGAGGGAGTTCGCGGAGAGGAAGACGAGCGAGGTGCCGCTGTCGCGGGCGAGTTCCACGGTGCGGCGCATGGTGGTCGACCAGTACTCGTCGTGGCCGGGGAAGACCAGGCCGCGGTAACGGGTGGGGTCTATGTGACCGGCGTGCAGATCGCGGGCGTCGGCGTAGGCGAGGTCGTAGCCGTAGCGCTCGGCCCAGCGGATGAAGTCGTAGGCATGACCGACATGGAGGGGGAGGCCGGCCCCGGCGTACGGACGGTCGAAGGAGACCGTGGTCGCGGCGTCGGCCTCGCCGAGCAGGCGGCCGCTCTCGTCCCAGGCGTGGTAGAGGCTGGCGCCGCTGCGGCCGTCCTCGGGGTAGAGGTTGTAGGCCTGCCAGGTGACGTCGGGGAGTATCAGGAGCAGATCGGCGGGGTGGTGGTCGCGGACCGTGAAGGGGACGTGGGAGCGGTAGCCGTCGACGGTGGTGAGGACGGCGACGTACGCGCCGACGTTCCAGTACGACGGGACCTGCAGGCGCCAGGAGAGCCACCAGTGGTGGCAGGAGACCGTGCGGTCGGCGGTCAGCGGCGGGGGCTGGACGATGCCCGAGAGCCGCGGGCTGGTGGTGATCTTGGCGGCGCCGTCACCGTCGTAGTGGCCGATGCGGTAGATGTCGACGCTGAATTCCTGGGGCGGGTCGACCGTGATGTGGAAGTCGACGGCGTCGCCGGGGGCGACCGCGCCGGTGGAGACGAAGCCTTTGATCTGACGGTGCACGTCGTCGGCCGAGCGGGGGCCTCCGGCCGAGGACGCGGTGCGGGGGCCGGGGACGTGGGGGGTGCCGCGCCGGGCGGGAGCAGGCACCTGGTCCACATACCAGGGGACGACCTGGCCGGTGTCGTCGAAGTAGGTCTCGCTGCCGCGCAGCCAGGGGACGGGGCCCTGCCCGAAAGGGTCCGTCACGGCGTGGGCCAGTGCTCCCGACTCCCATCGGCGGATGTGTTCCGGTCCTGGTGCCGGTACTGGTCCGGGTCCCATGGTGCTCCCCTCCCGTGTGCCCCCGTGATGGTTCGTGCGTACGTGATCGCCGTGCGCGTCTGGCCTATGTCGCAAGCCCTTGCCATGGGCTCGATCGGTCCCAGCACATCACATACCGCGCGCAGGCAGTCACTATTCGTTGCGAATTGGCCGAAAGTGGAATCAGGGGCTCCGATAGAACTCGTCCGACGGGCTGTTGAGGGCGGTCGGGGTCGACTGGAGGTCGGGGACGGGGGGACGGGGGGGGTGGTTGGAGGGGGCGGGCAGAGGACGGCATGCAGGGGCCGGGAGGGCCGGTCCGTCCGGCGGGGCCGACGGCGGGCCGTCCGGCGTGGCTCGGCGCGAGGGCGGTCCAGGCGGTCCCTCTGGTTCGTCCGGTCCGGGCGGTCTCGTGGGGCGGGCAGTCGGTCCGGGCGGTCTCGGTGGGGCGGGCAGTCGGTCCGGGCGGTCTCGGTGGGCGGCGCGCGGGCAGCGGTGGTGCATCGCCGTGCTCAGCCGAGCCGCACCGGCTTCTCCGGGCGTATACCGAGCTCCACCAGCCAGGTGCGCAGGGGGACCGCGTCGCCGTCCTCGACGAGGCTGAGCACCCGGGGGGTCAGGTCGGGCACGCGCTCACCGTCGACGAGCAGGGTCGGGCCGTCGAGCCAGTCGAGACCCGGGATCGCGCCGACGGTGTCCATCGCGGCGCAGCAGACCATCGCCGTGACGTGGTCGGCCAGGAGCTCGCGGTCGGTGCGCGGCGGCTGGAGCGGGAAGAGGGGGAGCGCGTCCTCGTCCCAGAGGGCCATGTCGGGGCCCTGCCCGGGCGCCGGGGGACCGGCCGGAGCGGGGGGCGCGGCCGCCGCGGCCGCGGCCTCCTCCCGCCCCAGCTCGGCGCCGAGCCCGGCGGCGAGGGCGGCACTGCGGGGGTTCGGAGGCACGGGGTCCTCGCCATCGGGGGGGAAAGCGGTCTCATGGGCGGGGACGGAAGCCGGGGTGATGGGCCCGGGGTCCGAAGCGAGGTCGGAGCCCGGACCCGGGTCGGGGGCCGGGTGCGGATCAGGGCTCGGGTCGGGGCTCGGACCCCGGTCGGAGGCCGCGGCGGGGCCGGGGCTCGGGTGGCTCGTCCCCCGCCCGAGGCCTGGGCTCAGGTCGGAAGTCGTAGCCGGGTCACTGCTCGGGGCCGGTTCGAAACTGCTGGCCACGTCAGGCGCCGGGGCGATACCGGCAGCGGAGGGAGTGGTGGTGGGGTGCGCGGCTGGGCCCGAGGCAGCCGGGGGGTCGGCGGGGGACGGGGATGGCGCCGATCGGATTTCGGGGTCGGCGAAGGGTATGCCCAGCTTCTCCGTCGGTGCGGGGGTGGGTGCCGGGTGGGCCGGGTTCGTCCGATGAGGGTCGTCCCCGTCGGGCCTGTCAGCCAGGCGCGAGTCGTGCCCGTCGCCTGGCCCGTCCGTCAGGCGGGGATCGTCCGCGTCGGGCCTGGCCGTCCGATGAGGGTCGCCGCCGTCGCCTGACCTGCCCGTCAGGCGTGGATCGCCCCCGTCGGGCCCGTCCGTCAGGCGGGAGTCGTCCACGTCGGGCCTGGCCGTCAGGTGGTCCAGGATGCGGGCCAGTGTGGGGCCGCCGGCGCCGCAGGGGTGGGACGAGGTGGTGAGGCCGGGGGCGCGGCGGACGCCGAGCGCGTCGAGGACTCGGTGGAGCCGGGCCGCGTCGGTGCGCCACTTGCGGTCGACGACCTCGTCCGGGTAGTCCTCCCAGGCCACCGGTGCCCAGTCCGGACCCGGGTCCGGAGGGCCGCCGTGGAAGAGGCGGGCGGCGAGCAGCGAGGCGGCCTCGTCGATCGTGCCCGGCTCTTCGAGCAGGTCGCAGGCGGGGCGCTCACCGAGGCGGGAGGCGAACCCCTCGGCCAGACGGTCCCGCCGGGACAGCTCGGTGAGGGCGGCCACGACGCCCGCGTCCAGCCGGGAGGGCCAGCGGCCCATCCGCCAGGCGGGCAGCGCCACACGCGTCAGCAACCGGTCCCAGCCCGCGTACGCAAGGCCCACCTGCTCCTGGGCGACGATGCGCAGGCCGTAGTCCACGGTCTGCGCACGCTCGGCGGCCGCGGCGGCCACGCCGCGCTCCATCTCGCCGGCGTGGGTCTGACAGCCGCGCAGCATCGCGCGCGCGACCCAGCCGATGCCCGAACAGGCCGGTCGCAGCGCGGGATACCGGTCGCCGCGGTAACCGCAGACGGCCACCGCGGCGTCCAGCCCGCGCACGAAGCGCCGGGCCGCCGCTATGTCGGGGTGCGCCGAAGGTCCCGTACCGGCGACGACCGGTGCCAGGACGGCGCGCAGCTCGCCGACGCGCATCCACCACAGGAACGGGGAGCCGATGACAAGGACGGGTGCCGCCGTCGTACGGCGGTGGAGGGGGCCGTGGGAGCCGCCCGGGCCGGCTATCTCGTCACCGCCGCGGGACGGGGACGGGCCGTGGGCCGGGTGGGTGCGGTCCTCCAGCCAGCTGTCGCAGTCCGGCGTGAGCGCTATCGCGGAGGGCGCGGGAACGTCGAGACGGTCGGCCAGGTCACGAACCAGCCGGTACAGGTCGGGGGCCGCCTCCTCGGCGACGGCGACCGTCGGGCTGACGGCGGGGCGCGCGCGGGCGACGACCAGGCCGATGACACCGGCGGCGAGCAGTACGACGAGCGCGACGGCGGACACGATCCAGCGGGCGGTGTCCCACCCCGGGCCCACGAAGTGCCCGGCGGAACCGCCCGCCAGCAGGATCACCGCGGCGGCCGCGGGCAGCAGCGCGACGGCGAGCGCCCGGCTGCGGATGCGCAGCACCGCCAGCGCCCGGGCGCGCGCGGCCTGCGCGCCCATCTCCACTCCCATACCGGTCACGACCGGACCTCACCCCCTCCCTGCAGTCCTGTTTCCCCCGGCTGTCTTCGCAGTGCTCACTCCCCCACTGTGGCACCGACCACTGACATCGCAATGCCGGTGGGCCAAGTGCCGGAACGAGTACCGGGACGCTTGCGCCGCACCCTAGTTGGCGCTCCGGCCCACGTCAGCCGGATAGCTCAGCGCTCACACGATGGAATGGCTTTGGGGAAAGGTGAATGACGGTGGGCAACGATCAGGCCCCGGGTTCCATGGGTCCTCCGTGCGGAGTTCCATGGCCACCGGGGCCTGAGAGGTTTCTGAGGCTTCTGCTGAGCCGCTGTCTACGCGCCCGCCGCCGCCTTCGCCGCGATGTCCGTACGGTGCTGGGAACCGTCGAGACCGATGCGCGTGACCGCCTTGTAGGCGCGCTCGCGGGCCTCGGTGAGGTCGGCGCCGGTCGCCGTGACGGACAGCACGCGCCCGCCGGCGCTGACGACCGTGTCGCCGTCGTCACCGTCGTACTTCGTGCCGGCATGCAGCACGTACGCGTGTGGGGCGTCCTCGGCGGCCACCTCGGCGAGGCCGGTGATCGGGTCGCCGGTGCGCGGGGCGCCGGGGTAGTTGTGCGAGGCGATGACGACGGTGACGGCCGCGTCGTCGCTCCAGCGCAGGGGCGGCAGGTCGGCGAGCTCACCGGTGGCGGCCGCCTTGAGGACACCGGCCAGCGGGGTCTTCAGCCGGGCCAGGACGACCTGCGTCTCGGGGTCGCCGAAGCGGGCGTTGAACTCGATCACCCGGACACCGCGGCTGGTGATCGCGAGGCCGGCGTAGAGCAGACCGGAGAAGGGGGTGCCGCGGCGGCGCATCTCGTCGACGGTCGGCTGGAGAACGGTCTCCAGGACCTCCTCCACCAGCTTCGGATCGGCCCAGGGCAGCGGCGAGTAGGCGCCCATGCCACCCGTGTTGGGGCCCTCGTCGCCGTCGAGCGCGCGCTTGAAGTCCTGGGCGGGCTGGAGCGGGACGACGCTGACGCCGTCGGTGATCGCGAAGAGGGAGACCTCCGGGCCGTCGAGGAACTCCTCGATGACGACACGCTCACAGCCGGCCGCGTGCACCGCGGCGGCCTCCACGTCGTCGGTGACGACGACGCCCTTGCCCGCGGCCAGACCGTCGTCCTTGACGACGTACGGGGCGCCGAAGGCGTCGAGGGCCTCGGCAGCCTCCTCGGGGGTGGTGCAGACGTAGGAGCGGGCGGTCGGTACGCCGGCCGCGGCCATCACGTCCTTGGCGAACGCCTTGGAGCCCTCGAGCTGCGCGGCCTCCTTGGAGGGGCCGAACACCGGGATGTCCACCCCGCGCACGGCGTCGGCGACCCCGGCGACCAGCGGCGCCTCCGGGCCTACGACGACCAGCTCGGCGCCGAGCTCCACGGCCAGCGCGGAGACGGCGTCGCCGTCCAGGGCGTCGACCTGGTGCAGCTCGGCGACCTCGGCGATGCCGGCGTTGCCGGGGGCGCAGTGCAGCGCGGTGACGGCGGGATCGAGGGACAGTGAGCGGCACAGCGCGTGTTCGCGGGCGCCGCTGCCGATGACGAGGACGTTCACGGGTGTCAGCCTAACGGGCCGGGGGCGGGGTGTTTGTGCGGGCTTCCGAAAGCCTCGGGGCGGGGACATCGTGCGTTTCTACAAGCGTTCCCGCAATCGTGCCCCACGGGCGTGCCTGCCTCTGCTCGCCCAAGCACCCGAGCGCCCGAGCCCTCAAGCGCCCGCCGAGCGCCGAGCGCCGACAGGTCCGCTCACGGCGCGTGCCTACTCGTTGGTGAACTCCTCGACCACCGTCGCTCCGAGTTCGCGCACGATGAGTTCGTAGCCGGAGAGAGCCGACTCGTTGAGGTCGGGGTCGTCGTCCTCGGGAATGTCGTCCTCGGGGGCCACCGGTTCCGGAGCGGCCGGACGGGAAGGTGCCGGGGCGGGGGCCGGGTAGGCGGAGGCCGACGCCGACGGGGATGCCTGCTGGTCAGGGGAGCCGGGGGCAGCCGGCGCTTGGGGCGCAGCCGTGCCGGAAGGGCCCGTCGTACCGCCACCGCCGTAGCCGCCGGGGCTGTTGTGGCCCGCGGGTCCGCCGTGGCCGCCAGGCGCACCGCCGCCGCCGAAACCGCCACCACCACCGAAGCCGCCGGTCGGCGGGGGCGCCGAACCGCCGGACGGGTCGACGACCGCGTCGATCTTCCACTGGACGCTGAACTGCTCGGCCAGCGCCTGCCGCAGCACCTCCTCGCTGCCGCTGCTCGCGAAGTTGTCGCGGGCGCCGGCATTGACGAAACCGAGCTGGAGCGTGGTGCCGTCGAAGCCCGCCACGTGTGCGTTCTGGCTGAGCAGGATCCAGGTGAAGCGACGGCGGTTCTTGACGGCCTCCAGGATGTTCGGCCAGAGCATGCGGGGGTCGAGCCCGCCGGAGGGGGGCGCGTACGTACCGGCGGCGGGCGAGGGCGCCTGGGTGGCTGCCGGGGCCGGAGCCGAGGGGGCGGAGGGGGAGGCGGGGGGCGCCGGGGGCCGTCCGCCGCCGCCCGCGGGCGTGGCCGTGGGCCAGCCGCCGGGGCGGCGTCCGCTGCCCGCCGCGGTTGCGGTGGGCCAGGCGCCGGGAGCGGACTGGGCAGGAGCCTGGGGGCTCGCGGCCGGAGCCTCCTCCACCGGCGGGACGGAAGCGGAGGCCACGGCCGGAGCGGGCGTCGGCGCGGGTGCCGGGGCGACCGGAGGCTGGGCGGGCGAGGGCTGCGCGGGCGAAGGCTCCGCGGGCGCCGGCGCGGCAGGCACAGTCGCCTGGCCGGGCCCCTGACCACCCGGACCGGGATGCTGCCCCGGGGCCGGACCCGAACCCGGCCCCGGACCCCGCACCGCTGCGCGGGCTGCGGCAACCCCGCCACCGGGCGCGATCGGCGCCCCCCCGGGCATGGTGGCCCCGCCGTGCGCCTCGGGCCCGGGCACGTAACCCATCGTCGGCATCGCGGGCGCCCCCTGCGCCGTCCCCTGCACAGCGCCGCCCGGCGAGAAGTTCACACCGCGCTCGATGCGGTCGAGGCGGGCCATCACGGACCGTTCGTCTCCGTAGGCGGCGGGCAGCATCACGCGCGCGCAGATCAGCTCGAGCTGGAGACGGGGCGAGGTGGCGCCGCGCATCTCGGTGAGGCCCTCGTTGACGAGGTCGGCGGCGCGGCTCAGTTCCGCGGCGCCGAAGACACCGGCCTGGGCCTGCATACGCTCGATCACGTCGGCGGGGGCGTCGATGAGCCCCTTCTCGGCCGCGTCCGGGACGGCGGCGAGGATGACGAGGTCCCGCAGCCGCTCCAGCAGGTCGGCGACGAAACGGCGAGGGTCGTTGCCGCCCTCGATGATCCGGTCGACGACCTCGAAGGCGGCGGCGCCGTCACCGGTGGCGAAGGCTTCGACGACGGAGTCGAGCAGCGAGCTGTCCGTGTACCCGAGCAGGGAAGTGGCCATGGCGTACGTCACACCGGCGTCGCTCGCGCCGGCCAGCAGCTGGTCCATGACGGACATGGAGTCACGCACGGAACCCGCGCCGGAACGCACGACGAGCGGCAGCACACCCTCCTCGACGGGGATGGCCTCCTGTCCGCACACCTCACCGAGGTAGTCCCGCAGCGTCCCCGGCGGCACGAGCCGGAACGGATAGTGGTGGGTCCGCGACCGGATGGTCCCGATGACCTTCTCGGGCTCGGTCGTCGCGAAGATGAACTTCAGATGCTCCGGCGGCTCCTCGACGACCTTGAGGAGCGCGTTGAAACCGGCCGGCGTGACCATGTGGGCCTCGTCGATGATGTAGATCTTGTAACGGCTGCGGGCGGGCCCGAAGAAGGCCTTCTCCCGCAGGTCACGGGCGTCGTCCACACCGCCGTGCGAAGCGGCGTCGATCTCGATGACGTCGATGGACCCCGGCCCGTTCCTCGCCAGGTCCTTGCAGGACTCGCACTCACCGCACGGGGTCGGCGTGGGCCCCTGTTCGCAGTTCAGGCACCTGGCCAGGATCCGCGCGCTGGTGGTCTTCCCGCACCCTCGCGGCCCGCTGAACAGGTACGCGTGATTGACCCGGTTGTTCCGCAACGCCTGCTGCAGCGGGCCGGTGACATGCTCCTGCCCGATGACCTCGGCGAACGACTCCGGGCGATAGCGGCGGTACAGCGCGAGAGACGACACGTATACGAGGTTATAGGCGCCCACTGACATCAGGTCCCGCGCACGGGCCCTCCGCCCGGCCCCGCGAACGCAAGCGCCCCCCACGCACCCGCCAGAGCCGACCTACCCTTGCTGCCTTCCGGCCCTGGGGGAGTTCAGTCAGATAGCGCCGCGTGAGGGGCTGCGCACAGGCTACAGGATCTGAGCGGGGGGAACGAGTTCGCGAGCACTCCTCAACGTCTTGTATTGTTTGCCGCGGAGGATTCGCCTAGTGGCCTAGGGCGCACGCTTGGAAAGCGTGTTGGGGGCAACCCCTCACGAGTTCGAATCTCGTATCCTCCGCCAGTGCCTCACCGGGCACGATGTCGAAGGGCCCCACCGTTCGCGGCGGGGCCCTTCGTCGTTGGCCGTCTCAGTTTCTGTCCCAGTTCGTCTCTGAGCCCGTTTTCGGGAGCTCCCGAAGAGCGTCGCCGACTTGCTGCGCGACCTTGCGGCGCATGGTCCCCGTCACATGCATGTACCGGCCGCGCATCCGAGCGGCTCCCCCGGGCTCCCAGCCCATGATCGAGTCGATCACGACGTCCGGGACGCCGAGGATCAGCGGGACGGTCGCGGCAGTGTGGCGAGCGTCACGAAGACGGCCGTTCCGGACACCGGCATCCCGAAGCAGCCGCTTCCAGGTGTGGAAGTCGGTGTTCGGGCTCGGGCCTTCAGAACATCTCGACAAACAGGCAGGCGTACGCCCCCGCGATCCCCGGCGGGCAGTCGGCACCAACCCGCACTGCGGAGGGCCTATGGAACTTGGCGGTAGATATCGCGGCGGTTGCCGGCGGCCGGGACCCACACGATCAGTTGACCGTCCTCAACGGTGTAGACAACGCGGTAGTCGCCGACCCTGAGCCGCCAGCGGGCGCTGTGCCCCTGGAGGGCGTTGACGTCGAAGGAGGCGGTGCCGCCGACGTCCAGCGCCTTCCGGAGTTCAGCGAGGCGGTAGAGGATGCGCAGGGCGTCCGGGCGCGGGATCTTGAGCATGTCCCGCTGGGCGTGCGGCGTGAAGCGCGTGACGTGCCCCATCGGGTCAGCCCTGATCGGCACGCAACAAGGCGGCCATCTCTTCGAGCGAGACCGAGCCCTCCGCACCCTCGGACTCGGCTTCGTCGGCCAGCTGGTTGAGCCACGCCTCTTCGGCCTTCTCCGCGATCTCACGCAGGCGCTGGTACTCCTGGATGTCGATCACTACGGCTTCCTGCTTGCCCCGCCGAGTGATGATCGTCGGGGTGTCCTCCCGGCGGGCGCGATCGATGACGTCAGCGAGGTGACTGCGGACATCCGCCATGGATTCGATCACCGGTTCACTCATGTCATGAAGTAGCAGATGTACATGACGGCTGGGGTGGTACCGGAGCGGCAGACGCACCGGTCCGACCCCGGCCATCTCAAGGCCGACGCCGTCCGCCGGTGCTTCGAGCCGGGCGCTGGACTCCGCCGCCTTCGACCCTCCGAGCAGCACACCCAGCCGCTCCCTCGCGTTGGCCATCACTCCGTTTTCCCTGTTCCCGCGGCCGTGTCGCCTCGGCCCGACTCCACGGAGCAGCGGGACCGCGGAGCGCCGTCTCACCCGTACGGGAACGCCTCCCCCTGCACGGACGGGCGGCCAGGAAACACCCGGTTCGGGCTCAGCACTCCGTCGATCGGCGAGGTGAAGACGTAGGCGTCCGTACGCGTTCCTGGACCGAGCACCAACAGGCTTGAGCGGATTTGCGATAAGTGATTTCAATAATGACCACTACTGTTCTTTTGTGATAATTATTCTGAATGCCGCCGAATCGGCACCAAATCATGCAATATTAGGTGTCCGGCCGCAAAAGTATGCGGTATTGCAGGGGGGCTGACCATGGTCAAAAAAATCATGACGGCATGTGCTCTGACGGCTGGGCTTCTGGCGGCTGGGGGCATCCAACCCGCTCAGGCTGCCAGCCATCCCGTCTTCGTCTGGAAGAGCCAGAAAAGCGGTCGCTGTGTCGACGCCGACCTCAACACCATCCGCGTGAACGGAACCAAGGTGCAGCTCTGGGACTGCAACCTGAGCACCCAGCAGAATTGGGTTCTCTATGGTGACGGGACCATCAGGAGTTCAAAGAGCGGAAAGTGTCTCGACGCCGATCTCAACACCATCGGTGCGAACGGCACCAAGGTGCAACTCTGGGACTGCAATGGGTCATTGCAGCAGAAGTGGACCATCACAGGCGGCTCCACCGGCGCTTCCCACCAGGTCCTCAGCCGATACAGCAATCGCTGCGTCGACGCCGATCTGAACACCATCGGCGGGAACGGCACCAAGGTCCAACTCTGGGACTGCAACGGATCAGCGCAGCAGCGCTGGTCGACCTTGTACTGGTAGCAGGTCACCCCGCCCCGGCATCCTTGGCCGTGGTCATCGCCTGGGTGGTTTCCGCCATCGTGGTCACTGGTGCCACGGCCTCCGGGAAGTCGCAGGAACGGCCGGCGCACGCGAGTGTGACCGGGTCAGCCGAATTCCGGTTGCCTTATGTGAATGACGCCGATATCCGTTCGTTCGCGTTCGACGCGCACGCTGCCCCGTACAGCGAACCGGTCCCCGCGCGTCCACCGGCTTACCGACCGACGCGTACGGCACGGTCGCCGTCTCCCGCTACTCCGCGGAGCGGAACATCACGTACACCGCCCAAGGCGAGGTGGACTGCCTGGTGACCGCGCCGGGCAGCGCGACCGTCACCGCGGCGCTCACCGCGGTCATCACCTCGGTGAGCGCCGGAGGGCCGGACTGGGTGGGCAGGCCGGACCCCGTCGTCCCACTCCGGTGTCGCCGCGCGGCCTTTCGGAATCCGGCGTCGACGGGCATGGTCTGACCATGGAGGAGATCCGTGAAGAGCCGGGAGGGGAACGGGAGTTGGTGGCAGGGGCGGCGCCCGAGCCGCTCGGGCCGGACTCGTTGACCTGGAAGTACCTCGGTGACTGGCGTGGCCTTCTCACCGCGCTGTGGGCCGGGTCGATGCAGAACATGCATCCCGGGCTGGGCGCGGGCGTGGAACAGCACTCGCGCTTCTTCGAGGAACGCTGGCAGCGCCTGCTCCGCTCGCTCTATCCCATTTTCGGGGTCGTCTACGACGGTCCGCGCGCCCGCCGGACCGCGCTCGAGGTCCGCGGCTACCACGCCCGGATCAGGGGCGTCGACGCCCGGGGGCGTCCCTTCCACGCACTGGATCCCGACACCTACTACTGGGCGCACTCCACGTTCTTCGTCAGCACGATCCTGATCGCGGAGCGCTTCGCCGGTGGCATCGGGGAGGCGGAGAAGCGCCGACTGTTCGACGAGCACGTGCAGTGGTACCGGCTGTACGGCATGAGCATGCGGCCGGTGCCGGAGAGCTGGGAGGACTTCCAGCTCTACTGGCGGCACATGTGCACGGAGGTGCTGGAGGACAACAAGGCCACCCGCGACGTGCTCGACATCGCCGGGATCGCGAAGCCGCCCGTCCTGCCGTGGCTGCCGGACGCGATGTGGCGCCCGGTCGGCGCGCTGATCGGGCGGACCTTCGTCTGGTTCACCGTCGGGCTGTACGACCAGGAGGTCCGCGACCTGCTCGGCTTCACCTGGTCGCCGCGCGACGCCCGGCGGCATCGCCGGGTCTGCCGGCTGATCAGCGCCCTGTTCGTACTGGTCCCGCACGACCGGCGCTACCACCCCCGGGCCCGGGCGGGCTGGCGCCGCTCCCGCGGTGAGCTCGCGGCCGACGCCGAGCCGGTGGGCACACCACGGCGGAACCTTCCGCCGCCGTCCGCACGCGGAAAGCCGGAGCACTACGCGCCGGACGTCCAGGGCGACGGGCGCACCTCCCGGAAAAGTCGGTTCCGGACCTGACACCGGGCCTGACACCAGACATAACAATTGATGCGCGGGCTCAGTCGGCCCGTCGGTCGAACGCCCAGGTCAGCGGCGTACGGCGGCCCGGCTCAGCCGCCGGAGCGGTGCTCACTCCCCGAGTCTGTGACGAACAGCGGAGCAGACGACCGCTACGAGCGGTACATCCAGGCCCATACTGGAGGCAATGACAAAGCCATCTGCACAGAAGCGGTACCTGCCTACCAGTCCCTTCAAGGCCCCGGCCGCACCGTCTCCCAAGCACTTCGAGGTGGGCGACCAGGTCACGCACGACATGTACGGCCTCGGCCGGGTGATCGGCATCGAGGACGGAATCGCCGCGCTCGTGGATTTCGGTTCGGCGCAAATGCGGATCCTGAGCCCCTACTCCAAGATGAGCAAGCTGTAGGACCGCCGTTGTGCCCGGTCACGGCACGCCAGGACCTTCCACGGCCCTGTAACGAATGGGAGACCTCTCATCGACCCGACCTCGCTGTTCTCCGCTCCGGAAGGGGCGACCCGCCATGCCACCGCGGCATCGCCGCCTCCGACGACGAACCCCTTCCAGGCCCCGGACTTCGGGGAGGACGAAATCTTCCTGCTCGAGGATGCGCAGCCATCCCTCTCCGGCATGGGTGCGGCTCGACGCAAGGCGAGCTAGCTCCGGCCGGTGACAGTGGTTTCGCGGACGGCCGCAAAAAGGGCCGCCGACGTCGACACGTCGGCGGCTCTTCTCGTTCAGCGGGTCTTCTCGTTCAGCGGCTCTTCCCGTTCAGCGGCTCTTCCCGTTCGGCGGTCGGCGGGTCGGCGGGCCCCTTCGGCGAGGAGGGTCAGTTCGTCGAGGAACGCCTCCGCCAGCAGGCCGGCGTCCTGGCTGCCCGAGTTGGTGGCGACGCTCAGCGTGTGACCCGGTGAGCAGCCGCCCAGCGCGAAGGTGACCGTGTCGGCCGGGGGCACCATGGGGACGATGGTCAGGTGCCGCAGCGGTCGTCCGGCCAGCGTCCGGCCCTGCTCGCGCAGATGGACGTAGGAGCAGGCCGCCGGCGCGTACGCGGGCGCGAAGATCTTGCCGCCGGCCAGCGCCAGGGTCGCCCCAGGCACCGCCCCGAGCGTGCCCTCGACCAGTTTCTCCGCGGTGCGCCGGGGCCGGGTGACGGTGGTCAGCAGACCGATGCACGCGGTCAGCCGGGCCGACGGGTCGGACAGCGTCACCGGCGCGGGGACCCGGACGTTGGCGAACGCGTTGCCGAGGAACTCACCGCAGTCGTCGGGCCGCTCGTCCACCGGGACCGACAGCCACACCTGTCTCGGCTCCGCATCCGCGGACAGGCCGTCCCCGAGGGGGGCGGACGCGGAGGGCGAAGCCGACAGACAGGAACGCAGGACGCCGGAGACCGTCGCCAGGAACACCTCGTTGGTGGTCGCCGGGCGCGCGGAGCCGGCCTCTCCCACCCGGACGGTTTCGCGCGCCGCCCGCAGGACGTCGGCCCGCAGCCGTACGACGGTGTACGCGGGCTCCCGGGCACCCCGGTGTGGCAGGGGCACCGCACGGCCCGTGGTCAGCAGGCCCGGCGGGCCGCCCCCCGCCGGGCCGGGACGGACGGTCCGTCGCCGGGGGCCGGGCACCGCCAGCGACGCGGGTCCTTCCAGCGGTCGGCCGTCGTCGAAGAGGGCGCGCAGCAGGGTCGTCAGGGAACGGCCGTCGAGCAGGCTGTGGTGCATCCGGAACAGCAGGGAGAACTCCCCTTCCGTGGTCCCGCGCAGAAGGTGCAGGCTCCACGGTGGCCGGTCGGCCGGGAACGGCGTGTGGAACCACTGGCCGACCGCCTCCCGGAGGGTGCTGTCCGCGCTGCCGACCTGCTGGGCCAGGCCGTGGCCGTCCCGCCGCGCCCAGCGGTGCCGGCCGGTCCACCAGGCCAGGCCCGTCCGGGCGGCGCCGGGGGCGACCAGGGTCTGGGTGAGCCTGGGCAGCGCCTTCCAGCGTTCCTCCACCAGGGCCCGCAGCTCGTCCAGCGCGGGCGGAGCGCCCACGAAGTCCAGGGCGATCCCGGCGTTGGGCGGGCCGAACGGCCAGCGGGCCATCCCCTCTTCCATCAAGGGCAGATGCGATCCGGGCATGAGACTGCTCCTGTCATGGGCCGTCCCCCGTCTTGAGCCGGTCCTGTCGTGGGCCGGCTGCTGAGGGACGACGTCCTGTACCCCCAACGGCCGATCGGACCGGCGGTCACGTCCGCTACGTCGCCGACCCCCTCCCGGGGTGCGCCGCGCAGGTGCCCGGTGGGTGCCCCGCAAGGGTTCCGCCGGTGTCAACGCGCGGCCGTGGAGGCTCCCTGATGGGGTGACACTGCCGCAGGTTTGCGGTCACGAACGGTGTCCGTGCGCCTTTAATCGGGACTCCGCGTCCGCCGTTCGGGCGCCCCGTCCTCAAGTCCCCCGCCCCGGCTCCGTGCCGGACAGGAGTTGCGTGTCGTGCCTGGTACTCATCCGAATCCCGCGCACATTCCCGCGCCCGTTCGCGTGCCCTTCCCCGCGCCCTTTCCCGCGCACATCGCCGTGTTCAACGTTCCGATGCACGGGCACGTCAACCCGACGCTGGGGGTCGTCGAGGAGCTCGTACGGCGGGGGCACCGGGTCAGTTACGCCGTCACCGAGGACTTCGTGCACCAGGTGAAGGCGGCCGGTGCCGAGCCCGTGCTCTACCCGGACCCGGGGGACGGTTCGGAGGCGCCGGAGGACATGGGCGAGGGGTTCGCACGGGTCGTGGAGGTGGCGCTGGCGTCCCTGCCCGTCCTGGCCCGCGCGTACGGCAGGGACCGTCCGGACCTGGTGCTGTGCGACATCTACGCCTTCGCGGGCCTGATGCTGGGGGCGCGGTGGCAGGTGCCGGCCGTCGTGGCGTCACCCACCCATCTGGCCTACGACGGCATCGTCCCCGAGTTCTTCGACGTGCCAGGGCTCCCCCAGTTGCCGGGCTTCGGGCGACTGGCGGCCGCCTTCGCCGAACAGGGCGTCGACAGCACGCGGATCCAAGACCTCGTACGGCCCGAACACGCCGTCGCCTTCTTCCCCCGGGCCTTCCAGCGCCGGGCGGACACCGTCGCGGCTCAGCGCGTCGCCTACGTCGGACCGGCCCTCGGGGACCGCTCCTACCAGGGTTCCTGGCAGCCGCCCCGGCCGGACCTGCCCGTCCTGCTCGTCTCGCTGGGCTCCCAGTTCACCCGGCGGCCGGAGTTCTACCGGTCCTGCGTCCAGGCCTTCGCCGAGCTGCCCTGGCATGTGGTCATGTCCGTCGGCCCGGCAGTCCCGGTGGACGGGCTGGGGCCGCTGCCCGACAACGTCGAAGTCCATCCCCATGTGCCCCAACTGGCGGTGCTCGCCCACGCGGACGCCTTTGTCACCCACGCCGGAATGGGCGGCACGATGGAGGCCCTGCACTACGGCGTACCGCTGGTGGCGGTCCCGCAGATGGCCGAGCAGCGGGTCAACGCCGCCCGGATCGAACGCCTACGGCTGGGCGTCCACCTGCCGCGCGAGGGCGTCACCCCCGAGGCGCTGCGCGAGGCCGTCCTGCGCGTCTCGTCCGACCGGGACATCCGCGCGGGCGTGGCCGCCATGCGCCGGGAGATCGCGGCGGCCGGCGGGGCGGGGGCCGCGGCCGACCTGATCGAGCGGGCCCTGTAGTCCCGCAGTCCCGCAGTCCCGCAGTCCCAGTGGCACCTGCACCTGCACCTGCACCGGATCCCGCGTACGCGTACCCGGTGCCGGTGGCCGGGCCCCCTGTTCCGATGTTCCGAGGAGTGACATCTTGACCCACGCCCTGGCGACCGACATCCGCCGCACCAGCACCGGGCGCACGCCCCTGGAGGTACCGGACTCCCGGCCGCACCTCTACCTCCGCCAGGTACGCATGAGCGACCTGGACTCCATGAACCACGTGAACAACGTCCGGCTGCTGGAGATGATCCAGGACGCCCACATGGACATGTTCTATCTGCGTCCCGGACTGCCCGGGCAGGAGATCCGCCCCAGGTTCGTCTACGCACGCCACGAGCTCGACTACGTGGAACCCCTCGTGCTCCAGCCGGAGCCGGTCACCATCACCACCACCATCGGTGACCTGCGCCGCTCGACCTTCCGCGTCACCAGCCGCGTCACGCGCGACGCCCGGGTGTTCTGCACCTGTGTGAGCACGGCGGTCGCCTACGACCCGGACGCGCGGTGCTCCCGCCGGCTCGAGGAGGAGGAACGTGCCCTCGCGGCCCGCCACGCCACACCGGACCCGGCACACTGACCGGCCGCGCCCCGCGCAGGGCGCGGCCCCGGCCGCCTCGGCCGCCTCGGCCGCCTCAGCGCTCGATCCGTACCGGCTTCGTCTCGCTCACCTGGTCGATGTCCGACACCCGTACCGTCACCTTCATCTCCCAGGTGCCCGCGATGGGCAGGTTGACCGCGTCGGCGGCCCAGTAGCCGCCCCGGTCGGTGATCTTGGCGTCGAGGGGGCCGATGTCCTGGTCGGGGAGGCTGAAGGAGATGCGCAGTTCGGGGACTGTGACGAAGCCGCCGTCGGCGCCGTAGACCACCGCCTGGAGCCCGTTGTCGCCGACCTGGCCCGGGTCGAGGGTGACCTGCACCTTGCCGCTGACGCCACGGACACCGGGGTCGCCGGAGTCGATGGTGAAGGGGATGTTGGTCACCGAGGCCACGGGCACGCCGGCGGACTGTTCAGCCGTCGCCGCCTCGGCCGCCGCCCGACCCGGCAGGGTGCCCGTCAGGACGGTCGTGAGGACGAGTACGACGACGGAGACGACGACCTCGGCCAGCACGGAGCGGCGCAGCGCACGGCGCCGGGCGTCCTCGGCCGGGGTGAGGGCCGGTGCCGCCGCCGGCCGGGGTGCCTCCTGCAGTGACGAACCACCCGCGGAACCGTCCACCGAGCCGTGCGCCGCGTCTGCCGCGAGACCGTCCACCGAGCCGTGCGCCGCGTCTGCCGCGAGACCGTCCACCGCGCTGTGCGTCGCGCCTTTCGCGAGACCGTCCACCGCGCTCATGGATCGTCCGCCCACCGGCTCCGGTACCCGCGCTTCCCGCGTTTCTTCCTCCTCGGCCGCCACCACGGTCACACTCCTCGCCGTCCTCTCCCTTGTCACCGTCCGCCGCGATCGCGCACCCGCCACCAGCAGCAGCGTCACCGCGGCCAGCTTGGCCAGCAGGACCCGCCCGTACGTCGTGTCCGTCAGCGCGGACACGGAGCCGAGACCGCGCCAGGACTGGTAGACGCCCGTCACCACCAGGACGGTCACCGCGAGGCCCGCGATCTGCGAGAAGCGGCCGACCACGCGCGACGGGACGGACGCGCGGTAGAACAGGGTGAGCAGGGCCGCCAGACCGCCCAGCCACACCGCCATCGCCAGCAGGTGCAGCACCGAGGACGTCATCGCCGCCGGGACCTGGATACCGGCCGACGCGTGTTCGGCGCCGGCCCAGGTCAGGGCCAGGCCCACCGCCAGCGCGGCGCCGGTCAGCAGCGCCGTGCGGGACGGCCGCTCCCCCGTGCCCTTCCCCTCCCGCAGGGCCTTCCGCTGCCGCAGGAGGAGGACCGCGGCCACCGCGAGCAGCGCGAGGCGCGCCACCAGGGCCAGTCCCGGCCGGGTGCCCAGCGTGCGGGTGAGCTCCGAGGGGTCCAGGACCCGCGCGGGGCCGGTGCCGGTCTCGTACGGGCCGCGGAGCAGCAGCAGGAACACCGTCGATCCGGCGAGCGTCCACCAGCCGGCCAGCAGCAGCCTGCCCAGGGGCCGGACGTCCGGCGGACGGCAGACGGCGACGAAGGCGGCCGTGCCGATGAGCAGGGCCGCGGCGAGGTACGCGAGGTAGCGGCCGATGTTGAAGAGGCCGCCGGTGACCGGGTTCTCCACGGAGGTGCTGGGCAGGGGCGGCGGGATCGCGGACGGTTCGCCCACCGAGAAGGTGAAGGCGCCGGCGATCGGGTGGCTGTCCGCCGACACCACGCGCCAGGCCACCGTGAAGGTGCCGGTGCCGAGCTTGGCGGGAAGCCTGACCCGCGCGGTGTCGGCGCGGCCGTCCGCGTGGCTCGTGCTGCCGGTCTCGACCCGCCGGTTGTCGGGGTCGAAGACGCGGAAGGAGTCGTCGAGCAGGCCTACCGACTCGGTGAAGGTGAGGGTGATGGAGCCGGGGGCCTTCTTGACGACGCTTCCGTCGGCGGGGTCGGCGCCGCGGAGGGCCGCGTGCGCCGAGGCCGGTCCGCCGCCGAGGAGGAGCAGGACCAGCACGGTGCCCAGCAGCACCAGCCCCTGAAGTCCGCGTCGACCGCCGCCGGGTCGCCCGTCGGCGTGGCGCCCACCACCGTGTCGTCCGCCATCTCGCCCCTCGCTCACGTCACCGCTCCGCCTTGCTTGAGACCCGAGACTCGTGTGCTCGGGCTTACGTACGCATGCACAGGGCATCCGGTTCACCAGGTCGGCCGTGCCGACACCCCGCCGTCGACCACCAGATCGTGTCCGGTGATCCAGGACACGAGCGGGGAGGCCAGTAAGACGCAGGCGGCACCGACGTCCTCCGGGCGGGCCCAGGCGGCCGACCGCGACCGCATCCCGCCACCGCCGCACCCCCTGCGGCCACGCCTCGGCCAGGCCCTCCCGGCTCGCGGCGAATCGGCTCCAGGTCGATCGGGGTCCCCCGCGCGAACGAAGCCGAGCATGGGGGAGGGCGACCAGGTCTTCGGGGGTGAGGGCGACCAGGTCTTCGGGGGTGAGCGGTGAGGTCACCCGGGGAACGCTACCTCCCGGCGTAGAAACGCCAGTTGCGCGCGCTTCTCCGGCAGGTACACGTCCGGCAGGTCGATCTCCGGCAGCGTGACGACCGGCCCGGCCTCGAAGCCCTGCCGGAGGAAGCGGGCGACCGCCTTCCCGTTGCGCACATCGGGGTCCACCACGACACGCGGCCGGTCCAGGCCGACCAGCACGTACAACGCGAACACGCCCATCAGCGCCGCCGACCAGCCCGGCCGGGCCCCCCGTTCGCCGGCCGGCGCGATGAGCAGGTGGACGCCGATGTCCCCGGGTTCGACGGGGTAGCACTCGCCGACCCGGTCCTCGGTCGGCTCGTAGGTCTGGAGGAGGGCGACCGGGGTGCCGTCCAGCTCGGCCAGGAAGGCGTGATGGGTGTCGAGGCCCGCCATATGGGCGTAGATCTCGGCGACCTGGTCGCGCGTCAGGCCGTTCATGCCCCAGAACACGGCCCGCTCCTCGCGCACCCAGCCGTGGACGACGTCCGCGTCGCCCTCGGCGTCGAGCGGACGGATGCCGAAGGTCCCGAACCCGTCGACCACCTGCTCGTACACATAGGCGCCCCGGACGGTCCGGCTGTCCCGGCTGTCCCGGCTGTCCCGGCTGTCCCGGCTGTCCCGGCTGTCCCGGCTGTCCCGGCTGTCAGTCATCGTCGCTCTCCTTCGTCAGCTGTGCCCAGTCGGTGACGACCGGGGTCAGTTCGCCCTTGAGCCACAGGGGGAGCTGGTCGTGGTGGTGGGGGTGGCCGGGGAGACCGGACGCGCCGAACGGGACGACCCACAGGCTGTCCTCGCGGCGGGCCAGGTCCCACACGTAACGGGCGGCCGGGCCGCGCGCGGCGAGGTCGGTCCAGCCGGGCACGGCCGAGGTGCACAGCACGCAGTCGTGGTCGCCGGCCAGGGCCGGGGCCTCCCGGGTGGGGTCGGGCAGTGCCCGCCAGGGGGCGAGGCGGTGGGTGTCGCCCCAGCGGGCGGCCGGTTGCCAGGCGACCTCCTCGACGGCCTCCCGCACCAGCGCCGCCCGGTCGATCCCGTACAGCTCCTCGACGCGCAGGAGGTGTTCGAGGGCGAAGCCGATGCGCGGGAGGAGGGCGAGCCAGGGGAGGAGGACCTCCGGGTAGGCAGGCGGGGTGGTGAGGGCCGCGAAGGCCGGGTGGGCGGCGAGCCGGCGGACCAGCGCGCTGCGCAGGGCCGCGAACCGGGCCGCCTCCGGGCTGTCGGCGTCCATCCGGCGGTCCCAGCGCAGCAGACGGTCGCGGAGGTCGCCGGCCGGGCCGGTCAGGTCGTCGAGGGCGGACAGGTGGTCCAGCAGGGGCGCGGCGGAGGCCAGATGGGTGTCCGTGTGGATGGCCGGCATGTCGGACGCGGCCCAGTGCCGGCGTTCCCCCAGCAGCGCCCGGATGCGGTCGGCCCGGTGCGGCGGGGCGAACTCGACGCCCAGTTCCGCGGCGGGGCCCCGCTGGTTGGCCATCACCGCGAGGCCGTCGGTCAGTCCCGCTCGGGGCATCTCGTGCCAGCCGGTCCACCCGTGGCCGGGTTCCCAGGCGGGCACCAGCCGGGTTCCGTTCGCCTCGGCGCGCAGCGGCACCCGGCCCGCGACCCGGTGCAGCAGACCGCCCTCGGTGTCGGCGGCCTGGACGACGTTGACGGGCTCGGCCCAGCGGTCGAAGGCACGGTCCACGTCGGCGACCCGGCGGGCCCGGAGCAGGGGGAGGAGGGCATCGAAGCCCAGGTCGGCGGTGACGCGGGGCGGATAGCGCAGTGCCAGTGCGAGCGGGGTGCCGTCGTCGAGGCCTTCCGGGCCGCCGGCGATCACCGGGCCGCGCTCGGTCTCGAGGACCTCCACCTCGACGGTCTCCTCGCCCGCGACACGCACGAGTTCGGTGTGCCGGGCGACCCGCCGCCAGGTGCCGTCAGGACCGAGTGCCTCGACGCCCGCGCCGGTGCGGCGCAGCCGTTCGCGGTAGAGGTCCTGGTAGTCGGCCATGGCGTTGGTGATGGCCCAGGCGACCGTGCCGGTGTGGCCGAAGTGGGCGATGCCGGGAACACCGGGGACGGCGAGCCCGACGACGTCGAACTCGTCGCAGGCCAGCCGGATCTGCTGGTAGACGCCGGGGTCCTCGATGAAGCGGTGCGGGTCGCCTGCGATGACCGCCTGCCCGGTGACCGTGCGGTCCCCGCCGACCAGCCAGCCGTTGCTGCCTGAGGTGCCGGGCCCGTCGGTGGCGAACAGGCCGACCGCCTCGGGGCCGAGGTGCCGGGCGGCCTCCTCGCGCCACAGTTTGGCGGGGAATCCGGCGAACAGGATGTGCGTGGCCAGCCAGACGCCGAGCGGGGTCCAGGGTTCCCAGCGGCCGGGGGCGAGGCCGGTCCGGGTGAACTCGGGGGCGTCGGCGCCGGCCAGCCCCTCGTTGACGCCGTCGACGTACGCCCGTACCCAGTCCGCCGTCTCCGGATCTTGTCTCTCCAGCTCGCCGAAGCAGCGTCTCGCCGTGTCGTCGAGGCGGGCGCGGCGCACGAAGAGGTCCCAGGGCAGGGCCTCGGGGCCGAGGAAGGACGCCGAGGTGCCGCGCGCCCGGTGCCGTTCGACCTCCAGTTGCCAGGCACGGTCGCGGGCGGTGACCGATCCCTGGAGGCGGGCGAGGGCGAGGGCGCTGCCGGCGCGCAGATGCGGGACGCCCCAGGCGTCCCGGTAGATCTCGGTGGTCACCCTCTGGCCCCTTTTTGCTTTAGGTTAGGCTTGCCTAAGTGGATTGAGCCGAAATCGTACGCGAGGGGTGTGGAGGCCATGGCGCAGGGGCGGGGCTGGGAGGGCACGGTCCTCAGACTGATGCGGGCGAAGGACTTCACGCTCACCGTCACGGACGTGGAGGAGGTCACCGGCGAGTACCGCCGGCTGCGCCTCTCGGACGGCGGGCTGCTCGCCGCCACCGGCGTCCACCCGACGATCTGGATCCGGCTCTGGTTCGAGAACGCGGGCCGGCCGCACCAGCGGGCCTACACCCTCGTCGACCCGGATCAGGCGGCCGGCGCCTTCGCCCTGGAGTTCGCCCTGCACGAGGGCGCGGCCAGCGACTGGGCTCGGGCGGCGAAACCCGGCGACACGATCGACGCGACCGTCCAGGGCACCGGCTTCGAACCGCCCGTCCCGGCCCCCTCGCACGTCCTGGTGATCGGCGACCCCGCCTCCCTGCCCGCCATCAACTCCCTGCTCGGCGCGGGCGAGGGGGCGCTCGGTTCGGCCCCGGCGACCGTCTGGTTCGAGGGCCCACCCGACGGCGCGGACGGCCTCCCCTTCCGGACCGACCCCGCACGCCATGAGATACGGCACGTGCCCAGGGTGGACGCCGGTGCCCACCTCGTCGAACAGGTGAGGGCCGAGCTGCCCGCCCTCCTGACGGCCACCCCCGACCCGTACGTCTGGATCGCCTGCGACACCCGCACCACCAGGACGCTGTCGGCCTACGTACGCAAGGAACTCGGCGTCCCCAGGGATCGGCTGCACGCGCTGGGGTACTGGCGCGCGGGCTGACGGCACAGGCGGGATCATCGACGCATGGACGTCACCCTTCACCTCTCCCAGGACCCCGAGGCCGACGCGCTCCTCGGGCGGTCCCCGCTCGCCGCGCTGGTCGGAATGCTGCTGGACCAGCAGGTTCCGATGGAGTGGGCGTTCAAGGGGCCCCGCACGATCGCCGACCGGCTCGGCGCCGACGACCTGGACGCGCACGACATCGCCGCCCAGGACCCGGAGACCTTCGCCGCGCTGCTCTCCGAGAAGCCGGCCGTGCACCGCTACCCCGGCTCCATGGCCAAGCGCGTCCAGCAGCTCTGCCAGTACCTCGTCGAGCACTACGACGGTGACGCCGGTGCCGTCTGGAAGGGCGTGGACAGCGGCAAGGACCTGCTCGGACGGCTCGAGGAACTGCCCGGCTTCGGCAGGCAGAAGGCGCAGATCTTCCTCGCGCTGCTGGGCAAGCAGCTCGGCGTCCGGCCCACGGGGTGGCGGGAGGCGGCCGGCAGCTACGGCGAGCCGAGGTCCTTCCGGTCCGTCGCCGACATCACCGGCCCGGAGTCGCTGGTGAAGGTGCGGGCGCACAAACAGGAGATGAAGGCGGCGGCGAAGGCCGCGAAGGACACGAAGAGCAAGGCTGCGAAGGCCACGAAGAGTTAGTCGTCGCCGTCCTCACCTTGTCGGCGGCACCGGCCGGTGGCGGTCGGCTTCGTCGGGACCGTCACCGCGCGGCGCATCCGGGGCCGGGCCGCCAGGTGCCCAGGTGCCGCACACCGGGTGAGCCGGTTGTCCGCCGAACGGGCGCATCCGAGCCCCGGCATGCTGAAGACGGCGCGTGTCGCGGGGAGATGACCCCTCATGAGCCTCGCAGCCCGCCTCCCCCGCAGCCGTACCCGGCTGCGGACGCTGGTTGCTGCTGCTCGTCCTGCTGATGCCGGGCTCGGTCGCCGAAGTCACGGCGGCGGCACCCGTCGCCACCACTGGGACCACTGGGACCGCTCTTCCACAGCCTGTGCATACCGCTCGGGGAGCGCGGACTCCCGCACGGCCCGGTCGAGGACCGGCCCATCCACCGGACCCATCAGGGACTCCGGCGCGCGCAGCCGGGTCGCGGCGACCGGCGTCGGGGCGCCCTTCTCGCTGAGGACGGTCACGACGGCCTCCCCGGTGCCGAGCCAGGTGAGCAGTTCCTCCAGGTCGTACGGCGACTTCGGGAACGTCTTCACCGTGGCCGCGAGGGCCTTCTGGTCGTCCGGGGTGAAGGCCCGCAGGGCGTGCTGGACACGGTTGCGAGCTGGGCCCGGACATCGCCGGGCACGTCCTTCGGGGTCTGCGTGACGAAGAACACGGCGATCCCCTTCGAGCGGATCAGCCGGACGGTCCGCGTGATGGAGTCCAGTAAAGCCTTCGAGTAAAGCCTTCGAGGCGTCACTGGGGAGCAGACGCGCCTCGTCGAAGAAGAAGACGAGCTCGGGGGCGTCGCCGATCTCGGGGAGGTCGTGGAAGAGGCCGCCCAGGGCGTAGAACTCGGCGGGGGCCGGTCGCCGTCCGTTTCTGGCCGACTTCCGCCGCCCGGCCCCACACCCGGTCGCCCGCCGCTCCCGGCGCCGACACACCCGACAGATCGCCCTTGACGTCGGCGAGGAAGACCGGCACACCCCGCGCCGAGAGCTGCTCGGCGATCAGCTGGAGCGTCCTGGTCCTGCTTGTGCCGGCGGCGCCCGCGACCAGACCGTGCCTGTTCAGCATCGGGAGCGGGATCCGGACGGGGCCTCGGGCAGGCCACTTCCCGTCCCACAGCAGCGCGCCGAGGTCGAGGGCGGGCCCGGTGAAGGCGTACCCGACGGCGATGTCAGCGGCGCTCGTCGACCCACTCGTCGGCAGACCATCGTTCCGTTTTACCCCCGTTCATCACGTCTTTTCCAGCGTCGCACTCCGTCTCCATGGCTGCGCCCGGAACGTCTGGACCGGTAGGCTTTCCGTGTGATCTTCAAGCGCATCGGAAACGGCCGGCCGTACCCCGACCACGGCCGGGAAAGCACCCGGCAGTGGGCGGACGTCGCGCCGCGCCCGGTCCGCCTCGATCAGCTGGTGACCACCAAGCAGCAGCTCGACCTGGAAACCCTGCTCGCGGAGGACTCCACGTTCTACGGCGACCTCTTCGCGCACGTCGTGAAGTGGCAGGGCGACCTGTACCTGGAGGACGGGCTGCACCGCGCGGTGCGGGCGGCACTCCAGCAGCGACAGGTACTGCACGCGCGCGTGCTCGAGCTGGACTGACCCTCCGCCGGACCCCCGCCACCCGCCCCGGCCGACCCTTCGGGTTGACCCTTTCGGGTGCTTTCCCGCACCCCGAGCGGTGTCGGATGATCGTTTATTCGTCACGGCCGCCCGGGCGCACTACGCTGCGCTCATGAGCATGCTGACTCCCCCCGGCATGGGCGGCAAGTACCGGATCACGGGGGACAAATACCCCCGCATGCGCCCCCATCGACGCCGCGGCAGGCTGGCCGTCGTGGTCGTCGCCTGCGGCGCCGTGCTCGGCGTGGCCGGCTGGGGCACCCTTCAGCTCATCGACGTCTTCACGGGCGGCGGGGGTACGGCCACGGCCGCCGGGGCCGGCTGCCCGGCGAACGCGACCAAGGCGAGCCCCGCGGCCTCCGCGTCGGCTGCCGCTGCCGCCGCCGTTGCCGTTGTGGGCGCGGTGCCCAAGCCCGCCCAGATCACCGTCAACGTCTTCAACGCCACCACCCGCAGCGGCCTCGCCAAGACCACCGCGGACGAGCTGAAGAAACGCGGCTTCAAGATCGGCGAGGTGGGCAACGCCGCCAAGCAGTACGACAAGAAGGTCACCGGCGCCGGGATACTGCTCGGCCCCGCATCCTCGCTGAACACCTCCCTGCCGGTGCTCGCCACCCAGCTCATCGCCGCCGAGCGCCGTACCGACGCCGCCCGTAGGGGCACGGCCGTCGATCTGATCATCGGCAACCAGTTCAAGGCGCTGACCAGCCAGACGGCCTCGGTCAAGGCCCTGACGGCCCTGGCCGCGCCCCAGCCGACACCGTCCACGAAGAAGGGCTGCTAGCAGCAGCCCTTCCCGCCCCGCCGCCCTGCCGCCCCGCCGCCTTCCCGCCCCGTCACCGACCGGCTGCTCGAGCGCTACGTGCGTTACGGGCGTTACGGGCGTTACGGGTGTCTCGGCCTGCTCGGGTTATTCGGCCGCGCCGTACAGCCGGTCGCCCGCGTCGCCCAGGCCCGGGACGATGTAGCCGTGCTCGTTGAGGTGGTCGTCGATCGCCGCCGTGACGACGGTGACCGGGGTGCCCGCGAGTTCGCGCTCCATGAGCTTCACGCCCTCCGGAGCGGCGAGCAGCACCACGGCCGTCACGTCGTCGGCGCCCCGTCGGATCAGCTCGCGGATCGCGGCGACCAGCGTGCCGCCGGTGGCCAGCATCGGGTCCAGGACGTACACCTGGCGGCCCAGGAGGTCCTCCGGCATGCGCGTCGCGTACGTGGACGCCTCGAGCGTCTCCTCGTTGCGGATCATGCCCATGAAGCCCACCTCGGCGGTCGGCAGCAGCCGCATCATGCCGTCCAGCATGCCGAGGCCCGCGCGCAGGATCGGCACGACCAGCGGACGCGGGTAGGACAGCTTGACGCCGGTGGTCGAGGCGACCGGCGTCTTGATGTCGACCTGCTCGGTGCGTACGTCACGCGTGGCTTCGTAGGCGAGCAGGGTGACCAGCTCGTCGGCCAGCCGGCGGAAGGTCGCGGAGTCCGTGCGCTGGTCGCGCAGCGTGGTGAGCTTGTGGGCGACCAGGGGGTGGTCGACGACGTGAAGACGCATGTCCACAACAGTAACCGGGCCGAACCCGCCCGGGCGCCCCCACACACAGTGAACCTCTCACCCTGGGTTGCCCCCGGGTTGGGCCGTTGGCCGGCGTCAAACCGCCCGTGAGAGGGAAAGTGGGAGAAAGGTAAGGAGACGGACCGGGGTACCCGGAGTGATGTGCTGATGCCTGAGCTGCCCAACCTGCCCGACAACGACTCGCCGGAGAGGGCGCGATCGGACGAGACCGACGCCGAGCGCCGAAGGCGCCGCGCCCGGTTTCTGCGCGAGCTGGCCGAGGCGCGCGAACTGCGCGACCGGGTCCAGCCACGCCGCGCCAAGACCGCCCGTCTGCGCCACGCGATGCGCATGCGCACATTCCGCTGGTAGCCGCAGCCGTACGGGACTTGGGGCATACGGGGAAGATCGCCACCCGCCACAGGTGGTCACGCGGAGCGGGCGTGCGTGGGCGCACGGGAAAGCCGCGTACGATCCGCTGAAGGCGGCAACGAGCGCGCTGGTGAGTCACTCGCGGACGCGGTCATGGACCTGCTCATGGACGTGCGATCAAAACCACCGGACACAGGGGGCCGAAGATGTCCCCTGGACGCTTTGTTTCTGCCACGATTCCGAGTGGGTGGGGCTCGGAGCCTGAGCTCTCTCCGCCCACAACCTCCGCCGGGGGGACCCCCAACCGGCACGCCTAAGACCAGTGGGAGAGTCACGGTGTACTTCGCCGCACTGCTCGCGCGCACCGAAGACGGGTGGGAAGCGAGCGACACGGAGCTCGACGATGTGGAGACCCTGTCGGATCTGGCCGACCTGGCCCGGGAGGCCTCTCCCGACGACGACACGGTGCTCGTGCTGATCGAGCAGGAGGACTCCTGGTTCGGGGTCGTCCGCATCGACGGCGAGGAGGATCCTCGCATCTTCGTCTCCGACGCCGCAGCCGCCGCCCGCAGCTCGTACGGCGAGATCCTGCTCACCGACGAACTGCTCGGAAGGGATCCTGGCGACCTGGACGCCCTGGACACCCTCGATCTCGACGGCACCGAGGACGGTGAGAACGAGGACGCCGAGGACGACGAGGAAGAGGATGCCGTCAGCACCGTGAACGGCTCCGCCGAGGCCGTGCCGCACGGTCCGGTCGGCGACGCAGGCATCCTCGACGACCTCGGTGTCGGCGAGAAGGAGCTGAGGGCGCTGTCCTCGGACGCGGTCACCGAGATCGCCGACGCCCTCGGCGCCTCGGAGGTCCTGGAGACCGTCCGCTGACCGCACCGGGAACGGCGCCCGACCCCGTACGCGACCCCTGGCGGGCCGCGATGCGGCTCGCCCTGGACGAGGCACGGCTGGCCGTCCGGGGCGGGGACGTCCCGGTCGGTGCCGTCGTGCTGGCTCCGGACGGTACGACGGTCCTCGCGAGGGGCCACAACGAACGCGAGGCCGGCGGCGATCCGACGGCCCACGCGGAGGTGCTCGCCGTCCGTCGGGCGGCGGCCGCGCTGGGCGAGTGGCGGCTGTCCGGCTGCACGCTCGTGGTGACCCTCGAACCGTGCACGATGTGCGCGGGCGCGATCGTGCAGTCCCGGGTGGACCGGGTCGTCTACGGCGCCCGCGACGACAAGGCGGGCGCGGCCGGATCCCTCTGGGACGTCGTCCGCGACCGACGCCTCAACCACCGCCCCGAGGTCCTCGAAGGCGTCCTCGCCGAGGAGTGCGCCGGACTCCTCACGGAGTTCTTCCGCGACCGGTGATCCACCGCCGAATACCGATTTCAAACCGGGCCCCGCCTTGCTGTAAGGTCTCCCTCGGTAGCGTGTCCGAGCGGCCGAAGGAGCTCGCCTCGAAAGCGAGTGTGGCGCAAGTCACCGAGGGTTCAAATCCCTCCGCTACCGCTTCAGGACGAAGGGTCCGGCTCTGTGAGCCGGGCCCTTCGTCGCGTTTCCGTGGCCCTTCGCCCCTTCATCGGACGAGGGCCCTCGAACGGTTCACCAACGCGCCGGAGACGCTCAAAAAGCGGTGTGAAAATCGCACTTCCGGTTACACTCGCCGCCGGCAACAGGGCCCGAACGGGCGCATACAGGGGAGGCCAGGTGGCGGTGAACGCCAAGAAGATCGCCGTCTACGTAATCGTGGTCTTCGCGCTCTACGTGATCATCACGGACCCGGCCAAGGCCGCGGACTACGTCCAGATAGGGTTCCAGGGCATATCGGACGCCGCCAAGGCCGTCGGTGACTTCTTCACCTGGCTCGCCGACGGGGCCAAGTAGCACCCACCGGGAGTGCCCATGATCCGCCACCTGGTCCTTTTCAAGCTCAACGAGGGCGTCGAGCGCGACGACCCCCGGGTCGTAGAGGGTGAGGCCGCCTTCCGGGCACTCGGCGGCCGGATCGAGGAACTGCGCTTCTGGGAGCTGGGCTGGAACATCAGCGACCGGCCCATCGCCCACGACTTCGCGATCAACTCGGCGGTCGAGGACGCGGACGCCCTGAAGCGGTACATCGAGCACCCGGCCCACCAGGCGGGCGTCGCCCTGTGGCGGGAGTTCGCCACCTGGGTGGTCGCCGACTACGAGTTCTGAGCCGTCCCTCGCGGCACACCTCCTCGGCAGTACGGAGCCCTCCGCCGGAACAGCGGGGGGCTTTCGCCTGTCCGGGACCGGCACGACGGCCCAACTTCTCCCTCAACACGGCGTTATGGGGTGCTTGCACACAGTGCACATGTCTTGTGATGCTATGACCGCTTTTGACGGATGAGTTGACCGATGTTGACCTGACGAAGAGGTGGCGTTGACCGTGTCGGCCAGTACTGCGCCGCCTCAGGAAGAGGCACCCCCGGCAACCGCCCCGGCACCGGCCCCGGCGCCCGCCCTGGAAGCCCTGGCCGCGCCCGCAGCGGCGCCCGAAGCCGTCGGGGAAGCCGCCCGGGAAGCCGTCCCCGAAACCGAGCCGCCCCCCGAGCGGCGCCGAGGCGCCGACACCCGGGCGCTGACCCAGCTGCTCTTCGGCGAGCTCAAGGAGCTCCAGCCGGGCACGCCGGAGCACAACCGGGTGCGCGGGGCGCTCATCGAGGCCAACCTGCCGCTCGTGCGCTACGCGGCCGCCCGCTTCCGCTCCCGCAACGAACCGATGGAGGACGTCGTCCAGGTCGGCACCATCGGCCTGATCAACGCCATCGACCGCTTCGACCCGGAGCGGGGCGTGCAGTTCCCGACGTTCGCCATGCCGACGGTCATCGGCGAGATCAAGCGGTACTTCCGCGACAACGTCCGCACGGTCCACGTACCGCGCCGGCTGCACGAGTTGTGGGTGCAGGTCAACAGCGCGACCGAGGACCTGACGACCGCCTTCGGGCGCACCCCGACGACGGCCGAGATCGCCGAGCGGCTGCGTATCGGCGAGGACGAGGTGCTCTCCTGCATCGAGGCGGGCCGGTCGTACCACGCCACCTCGCTGGAGGCGGCCCAGGAGGGCGACGGCCTGCCGGGCCTGCTCGACCGCCTCGGCTACGAGGACCCGGCACTGGACGGCGTGGAGCACCGCGACCTCGTGCGCCACCTCCTGGTCCAACTCCCCGAGCGCGAGCAGCGCATCCTCCTGCTGCGCTACTACAGCAACCTCACGCAGTCCCAGATCAGCGCCGAACTCGGTGTCTCCCAGATGCATGTGTCCCGGCTACTCGCGCGTAGCTTCCAGCGGCTTCGCTCGGCCAACCGCATCGAGGCATGACGCGGACCCACGCGGGCACACGCTGACACGCTCCGACACGTCACTCGATCCGGGATCGCAAGCCTGACCGAGACGTCACCTCTGAGAGCGAATCACTCACCGGCGCCATTCCCGGTATATCTGCGCTGAAATGCCGTCAGACCCCCTGTTTCCAGGGCCGTTTCGTAACTCTCATGTCGACATGTCACTACAGCGTGTTGCCGACATGTGACATTCTGCCGGAAGCGCGTTTGCCGGGGCTTCGGCGCCGGTATTCAGGTGAAGGCTGACGTTCCTCAAGCGGGAATGTTCGCCGCGACCGTCCCGCGACCCAAAGGGGGTGGCATGTCCGCAGATCAGGGCAGCTCGAAGGTGCTCACGCTCACAAAGAGCGAGTCCGCGCCCAGCACGCCTGCCGAGCCCGTCGTTCTCGACGTGCTCGACGACGTCACGGCTCCCGAGGCCGCTCCGGCCCCGGCCCTCACGGCCACGGGGGCCATCGACACCCGCACCCTGTCCCGCTCCCTGTTCCTGCGACTGGCCACCCTCGCCGAGGACAGCCCCGAGCGCATGTACGTCCGGGACACCCTCATCGAGCTCAACCTCCCCCTCGTGCGCTACGCGGCGGCCCGCTTCCGCTCGCGCAACGAACCGATGGAGGACATCGTCCAGGTCGGCACCATCGGCCTGATCAAGGCGATCGACCGCTTCGACTGCGAACGGGGCGTGGAGTTCCCCACGTTCGCCATGCCGACGGTCGTGGGCGAGATCAAGCGCTTCTTCCGCGACACGTCGTGGTCGGTGCGCGTCCCGCGCCGCCTCCAGGAGCTGCGCCTGGCCCTCACCAAGGCCAGCGACGAGCTCTCCCAGAAGCTGGACCGCTCACCGACGGTCGCCGAACTCGCCGCGGTGCTGGGCGTCTCCGAGGAGGACGTCGTCGACGGCCTCGCGGTCGGCAACGCCTACACGGCCTCCTCGCTGGACTCCCCGGCCCCGGAGGACGACGGCGGCGAGGGCTCCCTGGCCGACCGCCTCGGGTACGAGGACACGGCCCTGGAAGGCGTCGAGTACCGCGAGTCGCTGAAGCCCCTGCTGGCCAAGCTCCCGCCGCGTGAACGCCGCATCATCATGCTGCGCTTCTTCGCCAACATGACCCAGTCCCAGATCGGCGAGGAGGTCGGCATCTCCCAGATGCACGTCTCCCGTCTCCTGACCCGGACCCTGGCGCAGCTGCGCGAGGGCCTCATCTCCGACTAGCCGGTTCAGCGACCAGCTGCCGGCCGCTGGCTACCAGCTTCTGGCACTGACAACTGGTTACTGACGACTGGCAATTGGTCGTACTCGGTCGAGGACTTCCTTCCTGACTGAGCGTCAGACACACTGACGCGATGCGAAGTCCGACACGGGCACGTGGCCGCCGGGGCGCCGTACGAGGCGCGTCGGCGGCCGCCGTCGTGATGGCGGCGGGTCTGCTGGCCGGCTGCGGGAGCGGCGGTCACCAGGACGGCTACGTTGCCATCGGCACGGCGGGCGAGACGGCACCTCCGGGTTCACGACCGGGCGACCCCGCGGATCCGACGGGCGGGGTACGGCTCGTCCCGCTGGACGGAGCGAGCGGCCCTCCCGAGGGAAGAGCCGGTCCGGGGGCCACCGCGGAGAGAGCAACGGCCGGAGGCGGGAGCGGATACGGGGCGCGGGGCCCGGCCGCAGGCGGCGCGGAATCCGGCGCCGCCTCCTCACAAACCGCTGCCCCGGGTTCTTCGGGCGCCTCTGACTCTCCAGCCACTCCGGCCCCCGAGGGCGGCTCCACGGGCTCGTCGGGATCGACGGGTTCCACAGGTTCCACGGGTTCCGAAGGCGGTACGTCCTCGGGCTCGGCCTCACCGGCGCCCACGGGCCCGTCCGGCACCGCGCCCGCCGGGCCGGCCTCCCTCACCGTGAGCGATCCCGTCCGCGCGGGTACGGATCAACGGTGGTGCGAGGACGTGACGCTCGCCTTCCGCAACTCCGGTGGCACCGCTGTGCGTTCGGGCACGGTGACCTTCGGGACCCATGTCGTCGACTCGCTCGGCATCGACTGGGCGACGCGTGGATCGACGGCCGCGCTCCCGACGCCGATCGCCGCGGGCGCGCGCAGGGAGAAGACCTGGACGGTCTGCGTCGACGCGTGGCGGGTACCACTGGGCATGCACATCGAGACACGGGACGTCTCGGTCCGGTGGGAGTGAGGAACCGTGGGAGCTGCGTGAGGGCGGGCAGCGAGAGGCCGGTGGGGTCGGTCGAGCGGTGCCGGGTGCGCGGTAACGCCGTGGTGAAACACGGCCGTTGACGCCCCCGGCCACACCGTCCGGTACGGGCCGGCCGTTACTTCAGCGCCAGCCAGGCGACCGCCGCGACGATCACGACCGCGGCGACGATGCCGACGATCAGGCCGATACCGGGCCCGGACCGAGTGGGAGCCGGCTGGGCGGCCCGGGGGGCGCCGTCGTCGACGAACGCGCGGAACATCTGGGTGCTGCCGGCGGGGTCGTGGTTGCCCTGGGGGCCCTGCGTGTTAGCCATGGGCCGAGACACTAGCGAAAATGCGCGGGGCGGCCCAAGTGGGGGTCACCACTCCGGACACCCGGGACCCTGCGGATGGACCCGACGGCCGACCACTGGGGGATCCGGGATGTCCGCGACCCCACGCACACGGAGGCCGGCCTCCGAGGACCCGAGCTGTCCGCGACCCCGCGGACACGACGGCCGGTTTCCGAGGACCAGAGCAGGCCGCCACCCTGCGGACACGACGGCCGACCACTGGGGACCGGCAGGCCGCCACCCTCGCCGGCCGCCTCGTCCGCGATTCGGCACTGATACCGAAGGGGCCCCGCACAACCCGGTTCGTGCGCACCAGGGGAGGGCGACGCGGCCCGGTACTGGCCGCCCCTGCCCTGCTCCTGCCTCTGGGCCACGGTCGTCCCCCCTCTCCTCCAGAACTCGGCCACGGCCACGGCCACTGAAACGACCGCAGCCGCGCCGCGGTCGGATCTCGCTCTCGTCCGCGGTCGGCTCCCGCTCCCTTCGGGGCCACCGGCAACTCCCTCACCTGCACATTTACCCTCGCAATACTTGCCTTTGCCAACTTTTTGCGGGGCCTGTCGCCGTTTTATTTGCCTGCAGCAACCAACCGCTCCTATGGTTGCCCTAAGCAACAACTTGGGAGGTGTGATGGCAGGGCAGGCGCAGTACGAGGAGTTGGCGCGTCAGCTCAGTGCCGTCGGGGCGGTGAAGCGGGACCTCGGGCGGATCCTGCCGCAGGACTGCTCCGCGGGTTCGGCCGGCGTGCTGGCGCTCCTCGGCCGCCACGGCGACATGCGCATGAGCGCACTCTCCGAGCTGCTCGCCGTCGACATGTCCGTGACCAGCCGACACGCCGCGCACCTCGCGGACCGGGGCTGGATCGAACGCTCCCCCGACCCGGCGGACAAGCGCTCCCGCATCCTGCACCTCACCCCCGAGGGCCACGCGATGCTCGTCGAGCTGTCCCGCCGGAGCACCGAGCTGCTCGCGGAGCGGCTGGGCGACTGGACCGACACCGAGGTCGGCCAGCTCATCGGACTGCTGACCCGGCTGCGCGCCAGCTTCGGCGACTGCCGGACGATCGCGCACCGCCCGCCGCCCCCGCCCGCACCCCCGCCTCCTGTTCCCGTAAGCGAACAGACACAGACCACCCGTACACCCGCACGAGCAACATAAGAAAAGGAAGCCCATGGCAACGACCACACCAGCCGGTGTGCGGGCTCACGCGAAGCACGGCGGAGGGTCCCACGGCTCCGCCGACGACGCTCCGATGACCCACCGGCAGATCATGGAGGCGCTCTCCGGGCTGCTGCTCGGAATGTTCGTGGCGATCCTGTCGTCCACGATCGTCACCAACGCCCTGCCCGAGATCATCGGCGACCTGGGCGGCGGCCAGTCCGCCTACACCTGGGTCGTCACCGCCGCGCTGCTCTCCATGACCGCGGCCACGCCCCTGTGGGGCAAGCTCTCCGACCTGTACAGCAAGAAGGCGCTCGTCCAGATAGCGCTCGTCATCTACGTGCTGGGATCCGCGGCCGCCGGTCTGTCGCAGAACCCGGCCATGCTGATCGCCTGCCGTGTCGTCCAGGGCATCGGCGTCGGCGGTCTCTCCGCCCTGGCGCAGATCGTCATGGCCGCGATGATCTCCCCGCGTGAGCGCGGGCGTTACTCCGGCTACCTCGGCGCGACCTTCGCCATCGCCACCGTCGGCGGTCCGCTGCTCGGCGGTGTCATCACCGACACCTCGTGGCTCGGCTGGCGCTGGTGCTTCTACGTCGGTGTGCCCTTCGCGGTCATCGCGCTGATCGTGCTGCAGAAGACCCTGCACCTGCCCGTCGTCAAGCGGGAGGTCAAGGTCGACTGGGGCGGCGCGTTCTTCATCTCCGCCGCGGTCTCCCTGCTCCTGCTGTGGGTCACCTTCGCCGGTGACAAGTACGACTGGGTGTCGTGGCAGACGTACACGATGGTCGGCGGCTCGATCCTGCTCGGCCTGCTGTTCGTGCTGGTCGAGTCCAGGGCAAGTGAGCCGATCATCCCGTTGCGGCTGTTCCGCAACCGCACCATCACGCTGTCGTCGCTGGCCTCGCTCTTCGTGGGTGTCGCGATGTTCACCGGCACCGTCTTCTTCAGCCAGTTCTTCCAGCTGGCCAGGGACAAGTCGCCGACCATGTCGGGTGTCATGACGATCCCGATGATCGGCGGTCTGTTCATCTCCTCCACGGTCTCCGGGCAGTTCATCACCCGGACCGGCAAGTGGAAGATCTGGCTGGTCAGCGGTGGCGTCCTGGTGACGGCGGGCCTCGGTCTGCTGGGCACCATCCGGTACGACACGGACTACTGGAAGATGGCCGTCTTCATGGCCCTGCTGGGTCTCGGCATCGGCATGATGATGCAGAACCTGGTGCTGTCCACGCAGAACCAGGTGAGCCCGGCCGACCTCGGTTCGGCGAGCTCCACCGTCACCTTCTTCCGTTCCCTCGGCGGTGCGGTCGGCGTCTCCGCGCTGGGTGCCGTGATGGCCCACCGCATCACCGACTACGCCAAGGACGGCATCGCCGACCTCGGCCCCGAGTACGCGTCCCTCGGCTCCGGTTCGAGCTCGAGCGAGATCCCGGACATGGACAAGCTGCCCGCGCCGCTGCGCACCGTCATGGAGAGCGCGTACGGCCACGGCATCGCGGACGTCTTCCTGATCGCGTCCGTCCTGGCACTGCTCGCCTTCCTGATCACCCTGTTCATCAAGGAGGTCCCGCTGCGGACCAAGGGTGCGCTGGCGCAGACGGAGACCACGACGGAGTCCCCGGCGACGACCACGACCACGGCGGCGACTCCGGCCGGGGCTGCGGTGACCGACACGGCCACGGCTCGCCCCGAGGAGAACGTCCCCAGCTGGGCGGTCGCCGAGACGGCTGCCGAGCCGGGTCACCAGGCCGGTGTCCAGGGCACGCAGCGGCTCGCCGCCGTCGCCACCGCCGAACCCCTCCAGGCGCCCTCGGGCGGCATCCCTGTGCACGGCTTCGTCCGCGGCACGGAGAGCGCGCCCGTCCCGCAGGCCGCCGTCACGCTGATCTCGCTCGCCGGACGCCAGCTCGGCCGGTCGGTCGCCCAGGCCGACGGTTCCTACGCGCTGGACGCGCCGGGCACGGGTTCGTACGTGCTGATCGCCTCCGCCGACGGCTTCCAGCCGCAGGCGTCCACGATCGTCGTGAACGGCGAGCCGGTCGCGTACGACATCCTGCTCAGCGGGACCAGCGGCCTCGGCGGTGTGGTGCGCGCCGCCGAGTCGGGTGAGGCCGTCAAGGACGCGATGGTGATCGTCACCGATGTGCGCGGCGATCTGCTGGCCACCGCGGCCACCGGTGAGCAGGGCGAGTTCTCCTTCACGGAGCTGGTACCGGGTGCCGTGACCGTCGCGGTGAACGCCGTCGGGTTCCGGCCGCGCGCCCTGCCCGTCGAGATCGGCGTGACGGGCGTGACCCGCGCGGAGGTCGTCCTCGACGCGGGAGTCCAGCTCCAGGGTGTCGTCCGGGCGCCGTACGGTCCGCTGGCCGACGCGCGCGTGACGCTCGTGGACGCGGCGGGCAACGTGGTCGGCACGGCCACCACCGGCGCGGACGGGGCGTACGCCTTCGCCGACCTCGACGGCGGCGAGTACACGGTCATCGCGACCGGTTACCCGCCGGTGGCCACCGCGCTGACCGTGGCGGGCTCCGGCGTCGACGGCCACGACATCGAACTCGCCCACCCCGGCGAGTAGTTCCGACAGATATCGGCTCCGGCCCGGTGCGGGGGCTGTCT
>NZ_JBHWUU010000055.1:0-65952 GCF_042737375.1 Streptomyces sp. NPDC060000 | reverse complement strand
GAAGCCCGCCTGCGCGAACACCCCCACCTCAACGACGCGGTCGTCACCGTCCGCACCGTCGGCACAGGGGAGAAATCCCTCGTCGCCTACGCCGTACCGGACGGCGACGGCGTCTGCCCGGACGCTGCCGTGATCCGTGCCCACCTCATGGAGGTACTCCCGGAGTACATGGTGCCGGTGGCGTTCGTGACGATCGACGCGATTCCGCTGACCTCCAACGGCAAGGTGGACCACCGTGCTCTGCCCGCCCCCGACCTGGCGGCCCACACGTCCACCGGATACGTGGCGCCGCGCACCCCGGTGGAGGAGCGGCTGGCCGCGGTGTGGACCGATGTCCTCGGACTGGAACGGGTGGGGGTCGAGGACAGCTTCTTCGACCTCGGCGGTGACTCGATCCGTGCGGTGCGCCTCGTGGGCGCTCTCCGCGCGGCCGGGTACGACGTGTCGATCCCGGACGTGTTCGGGCTGAAGACGGTCGCCGCTTTGAGCGCGCTGGTGGACAGCGAGGGCAGTGCGAGCGGCGAGTCCCTGATCGAGGCGGTGGAGCCGTTCGCGCTGATCGGCGAGCGGGACCGCGACGCCCTGCCGGAGGGTGTGGTGGACGCGTACCCGCTGTCGCAGGTGCAGACGGGCATGCTGGTGGAGATGCTCGCCTCGGGTGACGAGCGGGTGTACCAGAACATCAACTCCTTCCGGATCCCGGACGCGGAGCCGTTCAGCGAAGAGGCGATGCGGGCGGCCGTCGACACCGTCGTCGCCCGGCACGACATCCTGCGCACCACCATGCACCTGGACGGCTACTCCCAGCCGCTCCAACTGGTGCACGGCACGGTCGGCATCCCGCTCGACGTGCACGACCTGCGCGGTCTCACCGCCGAGCGGCAGACCGAGCGGTCCATCGCGTACGTCGAGGACGAGCACGCCGTCGGGTTCGACCTGGCCGTCGGTCCGCTGCTACGGATCGCCGTGCACCTGGAGTCCGACGACGCATGGCGGCTGACCTTCAGCCACATCCATGCCACCACGGACGGCTGGACGGTCAACTCGCTGCTGATGGAGATCCTGACCCGCTACCGCACTCTGCGCGACGGCGGGGAACCGGCGGCCTACGAGGTGCCGGCTGTGCGGTACGCGGACTTCGTCGCCGCCGAGCAGGCGTCACTCGCCGACCCCGCCGACCAGGCCTACTGGCAGGACGTCATCGCCACGAACACGCCGCTCACGCTCCCCGAGGCCTGGGCGGGAGCGGACGGATCCGACGAACTCATCAGCCACCGGGTGCCGTTCGCGGACCTGGAGGAGGCCTTGCGCGGGCTGGCTGTTCAGGCCCGCACCTCGCTCAAGAGCGTCCTGCTGGCCGCACACCTCAAGGTGCTGGGCATGCTGACGGCGGAGGAGGCCTTCCACACCGGTGTGGTCTACCACGGCCGTCTCGAGGCGCCGGGTGCCGACCGGGTGCTGGGCATGCACCTCAACACCCTGCCCTTCCCCGCCGTGAAGAGTGCGCGGACCTGGCGTGAGCTCGTGGAGCAGGTCTACCGGCAGGAGACCGAGATCTGGGCGCACCGGCGCTATCCCCTCCCCGCCATCCACCGCGCGGCCGGCGGCAGCAGCCGCGATCTGCTCCCGATCGTCTTCGAATGCCACGACTTCCATCAGGTGGATGTCGACAGCGTCGACGTCGGGGCGACGATGGGCGACGGCGCCAACGAGTTCGCCCTGTCGGCGATCGCGAGCGGCGGGCGGATCACGCTCGGTACCTCGATCGGGTTCCTCAGCCGGGAGAGCCTGGTCCGGCTCGCCGGGATGTACCGGTCGGTCCTGGAGGCGATGGCCGCGGACGCGGACGGGGACGCGCGGGGCGTGTTCCTGTCGGAGGCCGACCGTGGGCTGCTGCTGGGTGAGCGGAGCACGGTGGTCGAGTCGCCCGTGGACCGGTGTGTCCATGAGCTGTTCGCGGAGCAGGCGGCCCGTACGCCGGACTCGGTCGCCCTCACCAGCGACGGCACGCAGCTGACGTACCGCCAACTCGACGAGCGGGCCAATCGCATCGCGCACCATCTGGTCGCGGCCGGGGCGGGTCCGGAGAGCATCGTGGGGGTCTGCCTGGAGCGTGGCCCCGATCTCGTTCCCGTCCTGCTCGGTGTGCTGAAGTCGGGTGCGGCGTATCTGCCGCTCGACCCGGTCAACCCGGCCGAGCGTCTGGCCTACATGCTGGCCGACGCGCGGGCCGAACTCCTCGTGACGCATTCGGCGTTGCCGGAGCTGGAGTTCACGGGCGGCCGTGTCGTCCTGGACCGGGACGCGGAGGCGATCGACGCCCGTCCGGCGACCGCGCCGCAGACCACGGCGCGCCCGGAGAACCTGATCTACGTCATCTACACCTCGGGTTCGACCGGCCTGCCCAAGGGTGTCGGCCTCACCCACGCCAACGTCGTACGGCTGTATCCCGCGATGGGGGAGTCGTTCGGGTTCTCGTCCGACGACGTGTGGATGCTCCTGCATTCGTATGCCTTCGACGTGTCGGTGTGGGAGATGTGGGGTGCGCTGCTGCACGGCGGACGGCTGGTCGTCGTACCGTCCGAGGTCGGCAGGTCGTCGCACGACCTGCTGGACCTGATGGTGCGGGAGCGGGTGACGACGCTGTTCCAGACGCCGTCGGCGTTCCGGGGTGTCGCGGCGCTGGCAGCCGAGGGCGATCCGCGGATCGGCCGGCTGGCCCTGCGGCTGGCAGGCTTCGGCGGAGAGCGCATCGAACCCGCGGAGTTCGCGGCCTGGGTGGCCACGCGCGGGCTCGACGACCCGATGCTGGTGAACCTGTACGGTCCGACCGAGACGACGGTGCAGTGCGCCTTCCACCGGCTCGACGCGGCGGACCTGGGCGGGGTGGGGCGCAGTGTCATCGGCCGCCCGCTGGCGGACCTGAGCATCCATCTGCTGAACCCGGACGGCGAGTTGGTGCCGGTCGGTGTGCCGGGGGAGCTGTGCGTCGGTGGTCCGGCGCTGGCCCGCGGCTACCTCGGACGGCCCGGTCTCACGGCCGAGAAGTTCGTGCCGAACCCCTTCGGTCCGGCCGGCTCGCGCCTCTACCGCACCGGTGACCTCGGTCGACGTCTCGTGGACGGAAGCATCGAGTTCCTCGGCCGGATCGACAGCCAGGTCAAGGTGCGCGGCTTCCGCGTCGAACTCGGCGAGATCGAGACCCGGTTGCGTGAGCACCCGTCGGTGAGCGGTGCGGCGGTCGTCGTGCACGAGGCCGCCCCGGGCGATCAGCGGCTGGTGGCCTACGTCGTGCCGGCCGACGGACAGGAGGTCCGCGCCGACCGACTGCGCGGCCAACTGGCCCAGGTGCTGCCGGAGTACATGCTCCCGGCCTCGTACACCGTGGTCGACGGCATTCCGCTGACCGCCAACGGCAAGGTCGACGTACGCGCGCTGCCCGAGCCGGACCTGGCGACCCACCTGTCCGCCGGGTACGTGGCGCCGCGCACGCCCGTGGAGGAGCGGCTCGCGGCGGTGTGGTCGCAGGTGCTGGGGCTGGAGCGGGTGGGTGTCGAGCACAGCTTCTTCGACCTCGGCGGCGACTCGATCCGGGTGGTCGGACTGGTGGGCGCGCTGCGTGCCGCCGGATACGACGTGGCGATCGCGGACGTCTTCAGGCTGCGCACCGTCGCCGCGCTCGCGGCCCGCCTCGCGGGTCAGGAGGGCGGGGGAGAGTCCCTGATCGAGACGGTGGAGCCGTTCGCGCTGATCGGCGCGGAGGACCGGGCGCTGCTGCCCGACGACGTGGTCGACGCCTATCCGCTGTCGCAGGTGCAGACCGGCATGCTGATCGAGCTGCTGACGGCCGAGGCGGACGACGTCTACCACAGCATCAACTCGTTCCGGATTCCCGACACTTCGCCGTTCTCCGAGCAGGCGTTGCGGCAGGCGCTCGACACGGTGGTGGCGCGGCACGACATCCTGCGCACCTCGGTCCATCTGACCGGCTACTCGCAGCCGAGCCAGCTGGTGCACGCCGCCGCCGGGATCCCGCTCGCGGTGCACGACCTGCGGGGCCTGTCCGCACCGGAGCAGGACCAGGAGGCGAAGGCCTACGTCGCGCGGGAGCGTGCCGCCGGGTTCGACCTGACGGCCGCGCCGCTGCTGCGGATCGCGGTACACGTCGAGGCCGACGACGCCTGGCGCCTCACGGCGAGTCACCTGCACGCCATCACGGACGGCTGGACGCTCAACTCGCTGCTGATGGAGCTGTTGGAGTGCTACCGCAGCCTGCGGGACGGCACGCATCCGGCGCCCTACGAGGCGCCCGCGGTCCGGTACGCCGACTATGTGGCGGGCGAGCTGACGGCGCTCGCCGACACCGGTGACCAGGTCTTCTGGCAGACGGTGGTGGAGAACCACAGCCCGCTGACGCTGCCGGCCGCCTGGGCCGACGAGAGTGCCGGTGCCGGTGAGCGGCACGGCCGGCGGGTGCCGTTCGCCGATCTGGAGGAAGGCCTGCGCAGGCTCGCCACCGAGGCGCGGACCTCGCTCAAGAGCGTCCTGCTGGCCGCGCATCTGAAGGTGCTGGGCATGCTCACCACCGAGGAGGCCTTCCACACGGGTGTCGTCCACCACGGCCGCCTCGAGGCCCCCGGCTCCGACCGGGTGCTCGGCATGCACCTCAACACGCTGCCGTTCCCGGTGGTGAAGGGGGCGCGGAGCTGGCGTGAACTGGTGGAGCAGGTCTATGCCCGGGAGACGGAGATCTGGGCGCACCGCCGCTACCCGCTGCCCGCCATCCAGCGGGCGACGGGCGGCAGCGGCCGGCTGATCTCGGTGATCTTCGACCACCAGAACTTCCACCAGGTCGACACCGACAGCGTCGATGTCCGGGCGAACCTGGGCGACGGCGGCACCGAGTTCCCGCTCAGCGCCGTGGCGGGCAACGGCCACATCGCGCTGAACACCACGGCCGACGTGCTCGGCAGGGGTGACCTGGAGCGCCTCGCCGAGATGTACCGGCTGGTGCTGGAGTCGATGGCCGGGGATCCGTGCGGCGACGCGACCGCCGTCCAACTGCCGCCCGCCGAAAGGCGGGAGCTGTTGGCGGCCGGCGCCGCCCGGACCGCCCACCCGGTGCGGGGCACCGTCCACGAGGCCTTCACCGCGCAGGCCGTCCGTTCGCCGGACGCGGTCGCCCTCAGCAGTGAGGGCACGCAGCTGACGTACCGGCAGCTCAACGAGCGGGCCAACCGGATCGCGCACCGGCTGATCGGGCTCGGGGTGGGTCCCGACACCGTCGTCGGTGTCACCGTCGACCGGGACGTGGACCTGGTCCCCGCCCTGATCGGCGTACTGAAGTCCGGTGCGGCGTATCTGCCGCTGGACCCGGCGAACCCGATCGAGCGGCTGACCTACATGCTGGCCGACGCGCAGGCGGCCGTCCTGGTCGGCCGAGGCGCGCACGCCGCGCGGCTGGCGGGCGGATTCGACGGCCCGACGGTCGTGCTGGACGGCGACGACGACGGTGCGTCGCTCGGGGCGCAGCCCACGCACGACCCCGTGACGGCGACCCTCCCGCAGCACCTGGCATGCGTGATCTACACCTCCGGCTCGACCGGAATGCCCAAGGGCGTCGCCGTGCCGCACGGCAACATCCTGCGGATGTTCGCCGCCATGCGGGAGCGGATGAGCTTCACCGCCGCCGACGTGTGCACCCAGTCGCACTCCTACGCTTTCGACTTCTGCGTCCAGGAGATGTGGAGCGCCCTGCTGCACGGCGGCCGGCTGGTCATGGTCCCGCCGTTGGTGGGCCGCTCACCGGATGATCTGCTCGACCTGCTGGTCGCCGAGCAGGTCACCGTGTTGTGCCAGATCCCGTCGGCGTTCCGCGGTCTGGCCGCGCTGGCCGGTGCGGGCGACCCGCGGATCGACCGGCTGTCGCTGCGCGCGGTCGTGTTCGGCGGGGAGCGGCTGGATGTGTCCGAACTGCTCCCCTGGGTGGACCGGGTGGGCCTGGAGCGGACGATGCTGGTGAACGAGTACGGTCCCACCGAGATCACCGTGCACTGCACGGCCCATGTGCTGCGCGCGGAGGACTTCGACCGTCCGCAGGCCAGTGTCCTCGGCCGCAGTCTCGACGACCTGAGCGTCCATCTCCTCGACGCGGCGGGGCAGTTGGTGCCCGTGGGCGTTCCCGGCGAGCTGTACGTCGGCGGGCCGGGCGTCACCCGCGGCTATCTGGGCCGCCCGGCCCTCACGGCGGAGCGGTTCGTCCCGGATCCGTTCGGTCCGGCGGGCGCGCGCCTCTACCGCACCGGCGACCTCGGCCGACGACTGCTGGACGGCGGCATCGAGTTCCTCGGCCGGGCCGACGACCAGATCAAGATCCGCGGCTACCGGGTCGAACTCGGCGAGATCGAGTCGGCACTGCGCGCGCACCGGGAACTCCGGGACGTCGTCGTGGTGGTCAGGGCCAACGAGGAGGGCGAGAAGTCGCTCTTCGCGTACGTCGTCGGGCACGGCCCGGGTGTCGAACCCGCCGTGCTGCGGCGACACCTGGCGGCCACGCTGGCCGACTACATGATCCCCTCGGCCTTCGTGGTGCTGGACGCGCTCCCGCTGAACCCCAGTGGGAAGATCAACTTCAGTGCGTTGCCCGCACCCGACCGGACCGCGTTCGCGGGGGCCGCGCACGTGGCGCCGCGTACGCCGGTGGAGGAGCGGCTGGCCGCGATCTGGGCCGAGGTCCTGGAACTGTCCGAGGTCGGTGTCGAGGACAGCTTCTTCGACCTGGGCGGCGACTCCATGCGGGCCGTACGGCTGGTGGGCGCGCTGCGTGCGGCCGGGTATGACGTGTCGATCCCGGACGTGTTCGAGTGGAAGACGGTTGCGGAGCTGGCCGGCCGGGTGACCGGCCAGGGCGGCACCTCGCTGGTACGGGCGGTGGAGCCGTTCGCGCTGATCGGTGCGGAGGACCGGGCGCTGCTCCCGGCCGGTGTGGTGGACGCGTATCCGCTCTCGCAGGTGCAGACCGGCATGCTCGTCGAGATGCTGGCCACCGTGTCGCCGCACGGCCGCAGCCTTTACCACAACGTCAACTCCTTCAAGATCCGTGACGAGCGGCCGTTCTCCCTGGAGGCGCTGCAGCGGGCCGTGGACATCGTGACGGCCCGGCACGACATCCTGCGCACCTCCATGCACCTGGAGGGCTTCAGCCGCCCGCTGCAGCTGGTGCACGCCACCGCCCCCTACCCGGTACGGCTGGCCGACCTGCGGGGTTGCGACGAGGCGGACCTGCCGGCCCGCAAGCGCGACTACCTCAAGGGCGAGCAGCAGGTCGTGTTCGATCTGACCGAGGCTCCGCTGATGCGGATCTCGGCGCTGGTCGAGTCCGACGCGGCCTGGCGGCTCAACTTCACCTACAACCACGCCATTTCCGAGGGCTGGAGCTACAACGCCCTGATGATGGAGGTGGTGGAGTGCTACCGCAGCCTGCGGGACGGCACGCAACCGGCGCCCTACGAGGCGCCCGCCGTCCGGTACGCCGACTTCATCGCGGCCGAGCAGGCCTCACTGGAGAGCCCGGACGACCAGGCCTTCTGGGAGGCGGTCGTGGCGGAGCACGCGCCCGTCGCGATCCCGGGCTCCTGGGCGGCGGACGGCACACCGAAGAGCCATGGCGCGAAGGTGCCGTTCACGGATCTGGAGGAGGGGCTCGGACGGCTGGCGGCGGAGGCGCGGACGTCGATGAAGAGTGTGCTGTTGGCGGCGCATCTGAAGGTGCTGGGCATGCTGACGGCGGAGGAGGCCTTCCACACCGGTGTGGTCTACCACGGCCGTCTCGAAGCACCGGGTGCCGACCGGGTGCTGGGCATGCACCTCAACACCCTGCCCTTCCCCGCTGTGAAGAGTGCGCGGACGTGGCGTGAGCTGGTGGAGCAGGTCTACCGGCAGGAGACCGAGATCTGGGCGCACCGGCGTTACCCGTTGCCCGCCATCCAGCGCGCCGCGGGCAACAACCGCGACCTGCTGCACATCCTGTTCGAGTACCTCGACTTCCACCATGTCGACACCGACACCGTGGACGTGGCCGAGGGCCTGAACGACGGTGTCAACGAGTTCACGCTCAACGTCATCCCGAACAAGGGCACCTTCCACCTGAGCACCTCCACGGCGGTGCTCAGCCCGGAACACCTCGATCTGCTCGGCCGGATGTACCGCATGGTGCTGGAGTCCATGGCCGCCGACCCGGACGGGGATGCCGCCGCCGGCTATCTGCCGGGGGCGAGGCTCGCCCCGGAGCCCGGTCGGGGGCCGGCCGACGTGCTCGTCGCGGACCCGGCCGCCGCCGACCCGGACGCGATCGCCGTGCTCGGCGGCGAATCCCGGCTGACCTACGGTGAGCTGGCCGAGCGGTCCCACCGGATCGCCCACCACCTGATCGCCGCGGGCGTCGGACCACAGGCCCCGGTGGCGGTCCTGCTCGACGCGGGCGCCGACCTGGTCCCGGTGCTCTACGGCATCTGGAAGGCCGGCGCGGCCTACCTGCCGCTGGACCCGGCACTGCCGGACGGGCGGATCACCGGACCGGCCGTGCGGGCGGGCGCCGCCTTCCTGGTCACCGACTCCGCCCACGCCGACCGGACCCGGGACTTCACCGGCACGCGCGTGTTCCTGGACGCCGAGCGGGACGCCGTAGCGGCTCGTCCCGCGAGTGCGCCGGAAGACCGGCCCCTGCGGCCCGAGGGGCCCGCCTGGGTGTCGTACCGGACGGGTGAGCCGGCGGTGGTCAGTCACCGGGAGCTGTCGGAGCGGGTCGAGGCAGGACGTGCCCTGCTCGGCACCGGCCGGCGGGCGGCCTGGCTGGTGGACGCCGCCGACCCCGCCGAGCAGCTGCACCTGGCCCTGGCGACGGGCGCGCGGGTGGTTCTCGCCGGGGTGGAGCAACGGGCGGGCGGTCCCGGGCAGTTGGTCGAGTTCGTCGGCCGGCGGCGGGTGACCCACGTCCAGGCCACCCCGCGGGAGTGGCGGGAGCTGTTGGACGCGGGCTTCGACAACTACGCCGTCACGGCTCTCGTCACCGGCGGACCCGTCACCGAGGACCTGGTGGACGAACTGCTGGAGCGCACCCAGCGTCTGATCGCCGTAGAGGGTGCCGTCTACGAGGAACTGGACGGCCCGCTGGAACAGGCCGACGCTCCGCGGTGACCGACACGGCCGCGAACGACCTGCGGTGCCCACCCGGGAGGGCGGGCACCGCGCGGTCGGCCGGTCGGCGCGTCAGTGGATGACGATCGCTCCCGCGCGCGTCCGCACCGTGACCGCGTGGGTGGAGTCGCGTGCCACGGGCAGGTCGATGCGGGGTGAGGCTGGGCCGTTGCTGTGGGCCTCGACCGAATAGGCGGCGTCGGTGGGCAGGGCGAGGTCGACACCGCCGTCGTCCGTCGACACATCGAGGTCGGACGGGGGAGCGGCGAAGGCGGCCCGCACCGTGCCCGCGCCGCTGGTGATGGCGGCCCGGGGCGAGCGGCTGTCGGTCACGACCACGCTGCCGGAGCCGCCGTGCACGGTCAGCGGACCGGCCGAGCCGGTCACGCTGACCGGGCCGCTGTCGCTGCGCAGGGAGAGCCGTCCGACCAGGCCGCTGGTGCTGATCTCGCCGCTGCTGGAGGTGACGTCGGCGGCCAGGTTCGCGGGCACGGTGATGCGCAGCCGGAGCGAGCAGTCGGCCGAACAGGCCGTCGTCACGGTCACGGTGCGGCCGGTCGAGGCCACCCACACCCGGGGCGCGGTGCGCGCGTAGCCGCCGGTCGCGTCGACGTGCACCAGCGAGTCGGTGCCTGGGCTCAGTGTGACGCTCGCCCGGCCGGCCATGACGCTGAGCCGGGTGCTGTCCGCGGCGTCGGCGCGCAGCGTGCGCGCGTAGCCGCGGTCGGCGGACAGGAGCAGGAGCAGACCGAAGGAGGCCGCCGCGACCAGTACGGCGAGCACGGCCAGTCCGGCCCCGACCATCCGTCGGCGGCCGCGTGGCGGCGTCGCGGCGATGTCAGGCTCCCAGATAGCGCAGGACGGCCAGGACGCGGCGGTGGCCGCCGCCGTCGGCCGGGGGCAGGTCCAGCTTCATGAAGATGTTGTTGATGTGCTTGCCGACGGCGCTGTGGCTGATCGTCAGGGCTTCCGCGATGCCCGCGTTGGACTCTCCCTCGGCCATCAGGGCGAGCACCTCCCGCTCGCGGACGGTCAGTTCGGACAGCGGGTTCTGCCGCCTGCTGCGGGTCAGGAACTGCTTGACGACTTCCGTGTCGAGCACGGTCTCACCGGCGGCGACCCGCTCCAGCGCCGTGACGAAGTCGTCGACGTCGTCCACGCGGTCCTTCAGCAGGTAGCCGACCCCGCTCGTCTCGTCGCCGATGAGATCGAAGGCGTAGCGCTCCTCGACGTACTGGGAGAGCACCAGTACCCCGATGCCGGGCCACTGCGCGCGAATGGCCAGTGCGGCCCGCAGGCCCTCGTCCACGAAGGTCGGCGGCATCCGTACGTCGGTCACGCAGACGTCGGGGCGGTGTTCCTCGACGGCGCGCAGCAGCGCCTCGCCGTCCTCGACGGCCGCCGCCACCTCGATGCCCGCTTCGGTGAGGAGCAGCACGATGCCCTTCCGGAGCAGGGCGGAGTCCTCGGCGATCACTACCCGCATTGCAAGTCCACCTCGATCAGGGTCGGTCCGCCCGGGGGGCTGGTCACCCGGAGCGCGCCGTCCACGCCGGCGACCCGAGCCGCCAGGCCGGACAGTCCGCTGCCTTTGGCGGGATCGGCGCCCCCGCGGCCGTCGTCGCCGATCGTAACGGTGAGCCGGTCGTCGTCGTTCCGGCGGATCTCCACCCAGGCCCGGCCGGCCCCGGCGTGCTTGGCGACATTGGTCAGTGCCTCGGTCACCACGAAGTACGCGACGGCCTCCACGGCTGCCGGGGGCCGGGGTTCCGCCCGGACGTCGACGGTCACCGGCACCGGCGACCTGGCGGCGACCGCGGACAGCGCCGCAGCGAGCCCCCGGTCGGTGAGCACCGGCGGATGCAGGCCACGGGCCAGGTCGCGTAGTTCGGTGATGGCCTCGCGGGCGTCCGCCCGGGCCTGTTCGACGATCTGCCGGGTGGCGTCGTCCCCGGACCTGCGCAGCCGGGAGACGGCCCGGCCCAGGGCCATCGAGACGGCCACCAGCCGCTGTTGGGCTCCATCGTGCAGATCGCGTTCCATCCGGCGGCGCTCCGCTTCGACGGCTGCCACGAGTTGGGCCCGACTCGCTGTCAACTGCTCGACACGTTCGGTCAGTTCCAGGTCGCGGGGCGGGGCGAGCAGGGTCCGGGCGAGCGCCATGTCCAGCGCCAGCAGCGCCCGGACCACCAGCGGTGCGACGAACACCGCCGACAGCAGGGCGACCGCCGACACCAGCAGGGCGGTGCCCGGGGTGTCGACGGTCAGGGGGCCGAGCGCGGCGCGCCGGCTCGGCAGCCGCTCGTAGTAGAGCGGCAGCGGCAGCAGGGTGAGCGGCACGGCCCAGGCGCAGGCCACCGCCGTGCCGGTCAGCGCGGAGACCGGCACCAGGGCGAGGCAGTAGCCGAGTTGCCGCCAGGTGCAGCGGCCGGTGGCCAGCGCCCGCGCGGAGCGGGTCAGTGACCGGGACAGCGCGGGGCGCGGCTGGGCGGGAATCGCGAGGGAGCAGGTGGCGGCGTAGCGGAAGCGCTCCGCCGCGGCGAGCCGGTCCAGTGCCCAGCCCGCCCCGACCACGACCGGCAGCCCGACCAGCGCGACGGGCAGCAGCAGGATTCCGATGCCCAGCACCAGCAGGACGGCCAGCGCGGCAAGACCCGCCACGACGTCCCAGGCCAGATGGGAGGCGGCCCGCCACAGCGCGGGCGACAGCAGCGCCCGGTGCGGAGCCCATGGCATCCGTACAGTGCCGCTCGCTGCCACGCCCTCGTCCCCCGCCGTCCCGCTCACTTACGGAGCGACTCTAGCCGCAGCTCAGTCCCAGCCGTTGTTGTCGCCGGGCAGGGACAGGTGTACTTCGACTGTCGCCGTGACGGGAGTTTCGGTGGCGCGCGTGGTCGCGGCGGCGCTGCCGACGACGGATGCCCCGAGTGCGGCGGCGGTCAGGGCGAGCACGGCCGCGGCGGGTCCGAACCGGCGGCTGAGGGTGGTGACGGTGTTCATATGGAATCCCCTGTTCAGTGCATCGGTATCCCGATGACCAATCCATGACAAGAAAGCAAAGGCAAAGGAAAGCAAGGAGTGATGCTTAGTTTTCCTCTCAATCTCTTGTTCAATCGCCCCGCTGCAACAGATCCTCACATGAACCGGAAGCCCCGTCAGCACCTGCGGGAGCCAGCTGCCTGCCATGGCAGGCAGCTGCCATCGGGGCGGGCGACGGGTCGTCAGTCGGACATCGCGACCAGCACCCTGCGGGCCCCGGTGAACGGCCGCCGCCCGTGCGCGACGAGCAGGTTGTCGATGAGGAGCACGTCGCCGCGGCGCCAGTTCACGTCGACCGCGGCCTCCAGCGCGCGATCGCGGATCTGCAGGACGTACTCGGCCGGGATCGGCTCGCCGTCGGCGAAGGCCACCGACTGCGGCAGCTCGTCGGCGGGCAGCAGCCTGGCCAGGGCGGCCGCGGTCTCGTCGCCGAGCGCCGCCGGATGCCACTGGTCGGACTGGTTGAACCACACCTGCGCTCCCGTGCGGGGATGCAGGGTCGTGGCGGGGCGCAGCTGGGTGACGCGGAGGCTCCCGTCGCGCCGCCACTCGCCGACCGCCCGCGAGGCGGCCAGGAACGCGTCGACCTGCTCGCGGTCCTGGGTCTCGAAGGTCTCCTGCCAGCTCTTGCCCAGGCCGACCCCGCCGTGCAGGTTCTGCGTGTACCGGATGCCGTCCGCGAACCGCTCACGGATCTCGTCGTCCAGCGCCTCGAGCCACAGCGCGGCGTCCACGACCGGCGTGGCGCCGCCCGTCTCGGCCGCGGTGACGCAGCAGAACATCAGCCGGGCCGGCCAACTGTGCGCGTACGACAGCTCGTTGTGCATGGAGATGGTGAACTCGGCCGGATACTCGGTCGAGGTGTAGATGTTGTCGCCGACCTTGGTGCGCGGCGAATTACCGTGCACGTAGGCGAGCCGGTTGGGCAGCAGACGGTCCATGACCGGGCCGAGCTGGTCCTCGGTGACCCCGAAGCCCCGGAAGACCAAGGCCTTCTCGCGGTCCAGTAGGCCCTGGAGATCGGGTGTGGCGTCGAGCCATTCCGCGAGTGCCGCGACACCGGCTCCACTGCCCGCGGAAATGGAATCCGGGCTGATTTCACACGGCTTCCAAGCTGGGTTGATGCCCATTGCCGAGGTCCCCTTCGAGTCGACCAGGGCCACGCGGACGCGTGGCTGCGCCAGGGTGCCGGAGCCTCCTATACCCGGGAGATATCGACCGTTCCGGTATAGGAGCGCGATAGCCCGGGGGCCGAAGGTCGGCACATGACCGACCCGATCACCCGCGACACCCCGGAAACCGACGACACAGCGGCGCCGGCCCTCGTCCCCCTACGCCGGAACATGGACTTCGTACGACTGTGGGTGGGGGCCGGGATCTCCCGCTTCGGCACCACCGTCAGCGTGGTGGCCTACCCGATGCTGGTGCTCTGGCAGACGGGTTCGGCCGCCGCGACCGGTTACGTCGGCTTCGCGGGCGCCCTGCCCAACCTGCTGGTCCAGCTGCCCGCGGGCGCACTGGTGGACCGGTGGGACCGGCGCAAGGTCCTGCTGTGGTGCGATGTCATGCGGCTGCTCGCCTTCGCCACGGTGGCCCTCGCCGCGCACGCGGGCCGGGTGTGGGTGCCGCTGGTGATGGCGGCCGCCTTCGTCGAGGGCACCCTCGGCATCTTCTACCAGCGCGCCGAACAGGCCGCCGTACGCAAGGTCGTGCCGGATGCGCAGCTGCCCGCCGCCCTCTCGCAGAACCAGGTGCGCGGCGCGGCGATCGGACTGCTCGGGCAGCCGCTCAGCGGGCTGATGTTCACCCTGGTCCGCTGGCTGCCCTTCGCCTTCACGGCAGTCGCCAACCTGATCGGTGTGCTCTGTCTGGTCCTGATCCGCAGAAATCTGCGGGCGGTCAGGACGGAGGCCCCCAAGCGGCTGCACGTCGACATCAAGGACGGCATCGCCTGGCTGTGGCGCCGACGGTTCCTGCGGATCATGACGGGCGTCTTCGCCGGCAGCAACCTCGTCTTCCAGGTGCTCGGACTGACCCTGATGGTGGTGGTCAAGGAGAACGGCGGAACCCCGGCGGTGCTCGGTCTGGTGTCCGCCGTCGCCGGTGTCGGCGCCCTGCTCGGAGCGGTCGCGGCCGGCTGGTGGTCGGCGCGGTTCAGCCTGTACACCACGGCGGTTCTCGGCCACCTGGTCTGGCTGCTCCTGATGCCGGTGCTGGCCCTGCTCTCCAGCCCGGTCGCCATCGCGCTGGTGGCGACCGGCATCATGTTCGTGGCCAGCCTCTTCAACGTGACCGGCAACGTGTACATGGCCCGGACCATTCCGGACGAGCTCCAGGGCAGGGTGATGGGCACCTCGGCCTTCCTCACCTCCGGTGCCAACGCGCTGGGCTCGCTGGTCGGTGGCTACGTGCTGGCGCACCTGGGGACGTCCTGGACCGGAGCGGCCATCGGCGTCCTCGTCCTGTTCCTGACGGTGGTCGTGGCGTTCAGCCCCACCGTCCGGGCCGAGACCCGCAGGTAGCGCGTCCGCCGGGCGCGTCAGCCGACCGGCATGAGGGTCAGGGCCCGGGGGAGTCCGCGCCAGGGGGCGGTGTGCTTGAGGGAGGCCACCGACAGGGCGGGAACGGCGAGCAGGACCAGTTCGTGCAGCCGGTACGCCGGTCGCCCCGGCCTCGTCTCCACGGGCTCCAGCAGCCGGGCGTCGACCAGCTGCTCCAAGGTCTGTTCCGCCTGTGCCCGGGAGGTCTTCAGCTCCTGGGCGGCGTCCTCGGCCACGAAGCCCCCGGTCCCGAACGCCGCCAGGGCGGGAAGCGCCTGTCGGCACTGGCCGCTCACCTCGTACAACGAGCGCAACACGGCAGCTCGTAGATCCAGTTCGCCGTAGTTCAGCTCGTCCAGCCTGGTCGCCGGGTCTGCCAGCCGAGCGGCGAGCCGGGCGACCGGCCAGTGCGGCCGGGCGGCCAGCTGTATGGCTGTGATGCGCAGCGCCAGCGGCAGTCCCGCGCAGGCCCGGACGATCTGCTGGGCCGCACCCGGCTCGGCGGCTATCCGCTCCGGCCCGGCGACCGTCGCGAGCAGCCGGGTCGCCGCATCGTCCGGGAGCGGGACGAGGACGGTGGTGTCGCGGCTCGAGGCCCCCGGCAGATGACGCCGACTGGTGACGAGGACGGCGGCTTCGGGGCTGTTGGGCAGCAGCGGCGCGAGCTGCTCCTGGCCGGTGGCGTCGTCCAGGACCGTGAGGATGCGGCGGCCGGCGCTATGCGTGCGGTACAGCCGGACGAGTTCGTCGAGGCTGTCCTCGCGCCCGGCGGGGTCGACGCCCAGCGCGCGCAGGAAGGAGGTCAGGATCTCGGCCGGGCGCCGGGCCGCGCCGTCGGTGCCGCGCAGCGCGGCGTACAGCTGACCGTCGGGGAAGAGATCCCGCAGCCGGTGAGCGGCGTGCAGTGCGAGGGCCGACTTGCCGACGCCGGCCATACCGGTGACGAAGGCCTGCCGGGTCGCCGCGCCCGTCCCTGACTCCAACCGGAGCCGGATGCGCTCCAGTTCGGCGTGCTGTCCGGTGAAGTCGCAGACGTCCGGAGGCAGCATCGCCGGCCGGGACGGCCGGGACGGCTGGGCCGAGGCCTCGGCCGGCGCCGGTGCCACCCGGGGCAGCCGGCCCTCCAGCACGGCCTGGTGCACCTCCGTCAGCGTCTCTCCGGGGTCGATGCCGAGCTCCTCGGCAAGGATCCGCCGGCCGGCCTGGAAGACGGCCAGTGCGTCCACCTGCCGGTCGCAGTGGTAGAGCGCCGTCATCAACTGGGCGCGCAGCCGTTCGCGCATCGGATGCTCGGCGGTCAGGCTGGTGAGGTCGGGCACCAGCCGGCGGTGCCGGCCGAGGGCCAGCTCGGCCTCGATCCAGTCCTCCACGACGGCCAGCCGCAGCTCCTCCAGCCGCGGCCGTTCGAAGTCGGCCAGGAACTCGGTCACATTGCTCAGCGCAGGGCCGCGCACCAGGTCCAGCGCCGCGCGCAGATCCTTCGCGGCGTGGACGTACCGCCCCTGGGCCAGCGCCGTCCGGCCACTGTTCGCCGACCGCTCGAACTCGGCCAAGTCCAGGGTGACGTGGTCCGTACGGAGCTGATAGCCGCGCGAGCGCCGTATCAACTCCACGTCGGGGCCCAGCCGTTTGCGCAGCCTGGAGACGTAGGTGTAGATCTGCGCGCTCATCGTGGCGGGCGGATTCCAGGCCCAGAGCATGCTGCTCAGATGGTCGTCGGAAACCGCATGTCCCTCCGCCAGGATCAGGGCCGCGAGCACGGTGTGCACCTTGGCTCCTGGCAGTGCTATGAGCTTCCCCTGGTGATCGCGGGCCTCCACCGGCCCGAGAACGCGCAGCTCCATTGCCTTCTCCCCGTTGTGTGCGGACGACCGACCACGGGTACGGCGGATCTCGCCGTCCGGACCGGTCAGTCGGATTCTGTGCGCAAACGGTGCAGGAGTCAGGGGTGAGCGGACGTCAGGAGGCTGTCACGGCAACGTGCGGCCACGGCAGTCGCCGTGTCCTTTCAGCGGAGCAGCTCCGGGTCGACCCACCCCTGGATGAGGGCCATCGCGCCCGCCTGGAACTTGGTTCTGGCGCCCAGCTGGGCGGCCAGTTCGGCCGTCTCCCGGCGTACCGTGCGCACGGAGACACCGAGCCGCCGGGCGATCATCTCGTCCGTGTGCCCCTTGGCGAGCAGGACGACGATTGCCTGGGAGCGGGCGCTCAGCTGGGGTTCCTCACCCGGGGCGGCGCCTTCGGCGGGAGGCTCGCCCACGGGCTGGGAGCTCTCCCAGACCCGCTCGAACAATTCGCACAGGGCGCTGACCACGCCATGGCCGCGCAGCACCAGCGCTCCCTTGCGGGTCTCCTCGGGATCCACCGGCACGATGGCCGTGGACCTGTCGTAGATCACCATGCGCGGCGGCAGGGTCGGCGCCACGCGCACCTGGGCGCCCTGCTCGGCGAGCCAGTGCACGTACTCCGTGGTCTCGCCGTCGTTCTTGATGCTTTCGAGATAGATCGACCGCATCCGTATGCTGCGGTTCAGGGCATTGCTGTCCAACGGCCTGCTGGCCGCCATGTTCGCGCTGGACATCGACGGCGACGGCACGAAGGCCATGACTTCGTCCGTGCAGCCGGTCGCGAGGGACTCGATACGCAGCCGGATGGCGTCGATACCCGTGAGGATCTCGCTGTCGGGGTGCTGGGCGGACTGGTTCAGGCCCGAGTACTCGGCGACGACCTCGACCAGTTCGCGCCGGCCCCGCTCGATCTCCTCCAGCCGGCGCTGCAGTTCGGCCTCCTTGCGGTCGAGGAGATATCTCAGACCGACCTCGGGCTCCACCGGTCTGAGTGCGCCCGGTTCCTGCCAGGAGGGTCTCACGAGCAGCAGCCGGGCCAGTTCCTCCATGGCCGAAGTGACCCGGGCCCGCTCCAGGCCGAGCCGCTCCGCGATGTCGGCGGCACCGCTGGTCGGTGACTTGAGCATTTCCTTGTAAACAGCTTCGGTTGTTGCGTCAAGACCCAGCGAACTGAGCACAGCTGTTCATCCCCGATTTAATGTGCCGACGATTCCGAAAGGGAGCGGAAGAAATCGTCGTCAATTGCGCCCTGTTGCCCACCCCCGGCTATGGAGTCTCCGGTACCGGGTGAGTGCGCGTCAAGCATGAATGATCTTCGTCGCCTCCTTGGGGATTTCTTTGATTCCTTGGTGAACGCTTTACCCGATGCGGAGGGCGAAATCCGGTCAGAAACAAGAGAGTTGCGCACAGCCCCGGCGCGGGAAGGTATGGTTCCGCAGTCGCCGCGTGAGGTCCCGCAGTCGGATCCCTCCGTGGTGAAACCGCGTTTCTCCTGGGCCTCGTGCTCGGACGCGGACACGGCGCGTGAACGCGCCGCATCCCACTCGATTCACCGTCGTCACGAGCAGTGACTTCTCAGCCACTCCTGACCCGACCGTGCGCGGTCGGTGCTTCCCGTGACGGCCCGGGTTCAACCCTCCACTCGTTTCGAGAGATTTCTCAGCGTCCGGCGATCGTCGGACGGCTGTCGTCGCTTCACCCATGGAAAGGGAATGCGGGCGAATTATGTTGAGATTCCACACCATCCGATGGTCCCTGAGTCTTCTTGCCATGGTCGTACTGATTTCGGGGATGCTGGCGATTCCCGGTCCGTCGGCGTCCGCCGCCCAGCACTCCGGCAGTGTCCCGGAGACCTCGCGCCCCGGTCCTTACGCCGTGCGTTCCCAGACCTACGATCTGGGCGACACGGCCTTCCAGCCGACGGGCTTCGCGGGCAAGGTCGAGCTGACCGGCGTGGTGCACGCCCCGCGAGACGCACGGGGACGCCGGTTCCCGCTGGTCGTCCTCCTGCACGGCAGGCACCAGGTGTGCGGCGCCCCGGACGGTTCGACGGACGCGAACTGGCCCTGTCGCAGCCCGTTCACCCCGATCCCGAGTTACCGGGGCTACGACGCCGTGGGCAGGCTCCTGGCCAGTCACGGGTATGTGGTGATCTCCATATCGGCCAACGGCATCAGTGCGGCCGACAACGCCGACGCCACCTACGGCCAGACCGCCCGCGGTGAGCTGATCCAGAAGCACCTGGACCTCTGGAAGGAGTGGACGAGCAAGGGCGACGGGCCCTTCGGCCGCGAGTTCGACGGGGCGATCGACTTCGGGCGGATCGGCCTCATGGGCCACTCGCGGGGCGGCGAAGGCATCGTGAGCGCCCTGAAGATCAACGAAGCCGCCGGGCACCCCTACGGCATCCGGGCCGTCCTCGGCGTCGCCCCCACGGACTTCCTGCGCCAGACCACCTCCGGCGTGGCGGCCGGGCTCATTCTGTCCGAGTGCGACGGCGACCAGTTCGACCTGGAAGGGGCGCACTACTACGACGACGCGCTGTCGGCCGGGCAGTCCGACACGTCCCCCAAGTACCAGGTGGTGATCGCCGGAGCCAATCACTACTTCTACAACTCGGCCTGGTCCCCGAGCAGCGGCCTGCCCGGAGCCATGGACGACTGGGACAAGATCACCGCGGCCGGCGGCACCGGCGGCGAGTGCGCGCCCGGCAGCGGCGAACGCCTCACCGAGGCACAGCAGCAGGCCGTCGGATCGGCCTACATCACCAGCTTCTTCCGCCTGCGGCTGGGCGGCGAGCGGCAGTTCGCCGGACTGTGGGAAGGCAGCCGGAGCCTGCCACCGTCGGCCTCCTTCGCCCGGGTCGCCACGACCTACCTCGCCCCTGTCGCGTCCGGCGCGCGACTGGACGTCAACCCTCTCTCCAGCCCCGGCGACTTGACCGAGAACGCGCTCGGCGGCGGCGTCGTACTCACCGGCTTCGAGACGCCCGCGTTCTGCGGTGGCGCCGGACAGCCGACGGAATGCCTCGGCGGGACCTACGCGGGCAAGAAGCTGGAGCCGCATGGCTACACCGCCTTCCGCGGCACCGCGTCCCCCGGCCTCGGCCTGCTCCGGCTCCGCTGGGACCACGCCGGCGCCTCCCTCGTCAACGAACTGCCCGCGTCGGCACGCCGCGTCGGCACCTACCGCGACCTCACCTTCCGTGCCGCGCTCGACTTCTCCGATGCCCTCAACGCCGATGTGACGGACGTACCCGTGCGGGTGGTGCTCACGGACGGCGCCGGCCGCCAGGCGTCGCTCAGCACGGCGGACCACGGTGGGCGGCTGACGCCTCCCGCCGCGCTGACCGACGTGGGCGACGGGGCGGGCCACCAGCTCACGGTGCGCAGGCTCCTCTTCAGCCAGATCCGGGTCCCGCTCATGGCCTTCGCAGGCATCGACCTGGACGATGTCCGCTCGGTGGGCCTGGTGTTCGACGGGACGCCGCGGGGGGCCGTGGACCTGAGCGGCCTGTCGTTCAGCGACTGACGCCCACTCGCTCCGGCTGCGGCGATATGGCCTGAATATAGGTCGGGGCGGCAGCTTGGCAGGGCGGCTGCCGGAGGTCCGGTGGGCGACGGCCTGTTCCATCGGTCCGGAAGGACGGTCATGACCGACTCAGCAGCCCGGTGGTTCCGCGCATACCGCGGCACCCCGGAGCCGACCCTGCGACTGGTGTGCTTCCCGCACGCCGGTGGCGCCCCGACCGCGTACCGGACCTGGGCGGGCGCCCTCCCCAAGGACGTCGAGGTGCTGGCGACCTGCTACCCGGGGCGGCAGGACCGGATCGGCGAGCCGTTCGCCGAGTCCGTGCACGCCATGGCCGACCGGATCAGCACGGCACTCGCCCCGCTGGCCGACGTCCCGCTGGCCCTGTTCGGGCACAGCATGGGATCGGTGGTCGCCCACGAGGTCGCGCTGCGACTGCGGTCGCGGTACGGGGTGTCTCCGGTACGGATCTTCGTATCCGGCTCGGAGGCCCCGCACTGCCGCGAACGCTCCGCCGAGCAGCCGGAGAAGGACACGGACTTCCTCGCCGAACTGCGCCGGCTCGGTCACTCCTCGCTGGCCGCCATCGACGACCCGCTGCTGCTGGAACTCGTACTGCCGAGCATCCGCTCGGACTACCGGCTGTCCGCGGCCTACGAACCGACGGCCGACGCTCCCCGGCACAGTGCCCCGCTGGTCGCCTATGCGGGTGCCGGGGACGGCGACTGCACACCGGCCGATCTGGCGGCCTGGTCCGAGTACACCAGCGCTGCCTTCGAGGCCCGGACCTTCCCCGGCGACCACTTCTACCTCCAGGACCAGGAGCAGCAGCTGCTGGCGCACATCAGCGGCCATCTGCAGTCGGACCTGCGGCTGCGGCAGGTGCTGCGCGCCACGCGCGCCGGCCGGACCTGAACCGAACGCCCCACATCGCCACCCCCTCCGCAGCAGGAAAGGATCCCGACCCGATGCCCGTTGACCTGGTGAGCCGACTGGTCCGACACGGCCGTGACATCCCGGACCGGCAAGCGGTGGTCTTCGTCCGGCACGGTGCCTCCGGCCCGCTGGAGGAACCGCTGACCTACGGCGAACTCGACCGCCGGGCCCGCTCCATGGCCTCCTGGATCCGGCAGCGCTGCGCGGTCGGGGACCGGGTCCTGATGCTGTACGGCACCGGTCCGGACTTCGTGACCGTGCTGGCCGGCTGTATGTACGCCGGGGTGGTCGCGGTGCCCGCGCCCCAGCCGAGCACCCAGCGCGGCCACAGCTCCCGGTCGGACGGCATCGTGCGGGAAGCGGACGTCACCCTGGTGCTCACCGACTCGGACCACCATGAAACGGCGGCGGAGCTGCTGGCCCGCGCCGCTCTCGGGGACATCCCGTGCGTGGCCACCGACCGGCTCGACCTGCCGGACGCCCCCGACTGGCAGGTCGAGCCTCCCGCCGCCGACCGACCCGTGATCATCCAGTACACCTCGGGTTCGACCAGCGCGCCCAAGGGAGTACTCGTCACCTGGAGCTCGCTCGGCCACAACCTCGGTCTGACGAGCCGTGCCTTCGGCGTCGACGCCGACAGCCGCACCCTCAGCTGGCTCCCGGCGCACCACGACATGGGCCTGATCGGGATGCTGCTGACACCGCTGTACCAGGGCGCGACCGCCTACAAGATGCCCCCCATGGACTTCCTGCGCCGACCGCACCTGTGGCTGGAACTCATCGGACGCAAGCGGATCGACACGGTGGTGGCGCCCAACTTCGCCTACGACCTCTGCACCCGCCGGGTGACCGATGCCCAGCTGGCCCGGCTCGACTTCAGCTCCCTGGTCAACGCGGGCAACGGCGCCGAACCCGTCGACGGCCGCACGCTGCGGGCGTTCGCCGAACGGTTCGCCCCGGCCGGCTTCCGGCCCGACCACTTCAGCCCCTGCTACGGCATGGCGGAGACCACGCTCATCGTCGCCGGCACCCTGCCCGGCGAACCGCCGGTGACGACCCGGGCCGACGGCGACGCCCTGGCGGCCAAGGAACTGCGGCCCGTGCAGGCCGGCGCCGACGGACCGATCCTGGTCAGCAGCGGCCGGGTGCACGACCTGGACGTGCGGATCGTGGACCCCGAGACCCGGGCCACCCTCCCCGACGGCGGGATCGGCGAGATCTGGGTGCGCGGCGCCAGCGTCGCCGCCGGCTACTGGCGCAACGAGGAGGCCACCGAGCGGACCTTCCGGGCCGCCACCGCGGAAGGCGAGCGGGGCTTCCTGCGCACCGGCGACACCGGCGCCGTACACGACGGCCGGTTGTACGTCACGGGCCGGATCAAGGACCTGCTGATCGTCAACGGACGCAACCTGCACCCGCACGACATCGAGCGCGAACTGGTCCTGCTGCACGACGGCTTCCAGGGCCTCAGCGGCAGCGCCTGCTCGGTGCCGGCCGCCGGAGAGCAGATCGTGGTGATGCAGGAGATCCGGCGCACCACGGCCGACCCGGACGAACTCGCGGAACTGACCGGCCGGCTGCGCGGCGAGCTGTCCGCACGCGTCGGCGTCCGCATCCCCAACCTGGTGCTGCTGCGCCCCGGACAGGTCCGCAAGACCACCAGCGGCAAGGTGCAGCGCTCGCTGATGCGCGAACTGTTCATCGGGGGCGGCCTGGAAACGGTGTTCGAGGACCTCGACGCGGCGGCGGCCGCCCGCTACCGGGGCGAGGAGTCACTGGTATGACCAGCACTGCCCCGGCGCACCCCGCGTACCGGGCGGCCCTGCTCCTGGACCGTTCGCTGGGTGACCCCGACGACGAGGGCCGGCTCTTCTCGTACGCGCGGTGCGGGGCGCTGGACGACCAGGAAGAGTTCCCGGTCGAGATCTGCCACGAACTCGACCTCCTCGGCCTGCCGGCCGCCTATGTCCCCGCCGCGTACGGCGGTTCGCTGCACAGCTACGAACACGTGCTGCAGCTGATGCGCGCCGTCGCCCGGCGGGACCTGACCGTCGCCGTCGCCCACGGCAAGACCTTCCTGGGCGCGGTCTCGGTCTGGGTCGGCGGCACCCGGCGCCAGGCCGAGGAGCTGGCGGCGCTCGTGATGGACGGTGCCGCGGTCTCCTGGGGCCTGACGGAACGCGACCACGGCAGCGACCTGCTGGCAGGGGAGACCGTTGCCCGGCCGGACACCGGAGGCTACCTGGTCAGCGGCGAGAAATGGCTGATCAACAACGCCAGTCGGGGCCGGCTGGTGTGCGTACTGGCCCGGACCGGCGAGGCGGGCGGCCCACGCGACTTCAGCCTGCTGATGATCGACAAGGCGCGCCTCGCCCGGTCCGCCTGTCGTCCGCTGCCCGCGGTGAGACTCCACGGCATCCGAGGCGCCGACATCAGCGGGGTGACCTTCACCGACGCGCCGGTGCCGCGCTCGGCGCTGGTCGGTGAGGAGGGCGGAGGCACCGAGACCGTACTCAAGGGCCTGCAACTGACCCGGATCCTGTGCGCCTCCCTCTCGCTCGGGGCGGCGGACAACGCGCTGGACCTGGCCACCGACTACGCACTGCGACGGGAGGCGTACGGCAGCCGGCTGATCGAACTGCCGCAGACCCGGCGGCTGCTCGCGCAGTCCTACGCCGATGTTCTGCTCGCGGAGGCCGTCACACTGGTCTCGAGCCGCAGCATCCACGGCCTGACGGGCGAACTCGCGGCCGTCTCGGCGGTCACCAAGTACTTCGTGCCCACTCTGATCGACCAGGTCATCACCCGGCTCGGCACGGTGCTCGGCGCACGTTCCCTGCTGGTCGGCCCGACCCATCGGCACGGCCGCTTCCAGAAGGTGCAGCGCGACCACCGGATCGTCGGCATCTTCGACGGCAACACCCTGGTCAACCTGCACTCGTTGGTGAACCACTTCCCCCTGCTGGCCCGTCATGCGGCGCGCCGGACGGTCGACGCGGAAGGCCTCGCCGCCGCCACCGCGCTGACGGCCCCGCTGCCGGACTTCGACCGCGACCGGCTGTCGCTGCTGCCGCGCACCGGCTGCAGCCTGGTGCAGGCACTGCCCGCCGCGGTCGAGGAGATCTCCGTCCTCGCGGCGCGTGGCGCGGCCCCCGTGTCACTGGCCCGCCGCGCACGTGCCGTCGGCGTCGCGGCCGCAGACCTGGCGGCCGACCTGGCCGCGCACCGGCCGACCCCCGTCGAGGTGCCGGCCGCCGCCTTCGACCTGGCCCGACGGTACGCCGACAGCTACGCCGCATCGGCCGCCGTACACCTCTGGCTGCGCAACCGTGAGGCCGCGGACGCGGGACGGGGGCCCTACCGGGACGACCTGTGGCAGGACGGTCTGTGGCTGGAGGCGGTGCTGGCGCGCGTGCAGGCCCGGCTGGGACCCGGACGTACGGACCCCGCCGACGACGTCCTGGACCGGCTCGTCCCGGTGCTCGCCGAACAGCACCGCTCCGGACTCCTCCCGTCCCTCCTGCACTACCCCCTCGTGAAGGGCAGCGCATGACCACCGCCACGACGAGCCCCGCGCTCTACGCCGACCTCGACAGGCCGTCGCCGCTGGAGGCCCTGCTCGGCGACCCCGACGACCAGGACAACCCGCTCGGCTTCGCCTCCTTCCTTGCCGCGGACGAACGCGGCGACCTGCACCAGGCAGGCGAGCGTGTTCTGGATTCCTATGGGCTGGGGGCCGAGTTCGTCCCGGCCCGGCTCGGCGGCCGCATGGGGCGTGCCGACGAACTGGCCCGGGTGCTGCGCCCGCTGTTCCGCCGGGACGCGGCGCTCGCCCTGGGACACGGGGCGAGCAACCTGGTCGGCTCGGTCAACGTGTGGTCGGAGGGCAGCGCGCAGCAGCAGCGCATGCTGGCCGACGTGCTGTGCCGCAACGGACGTATCGCCGCCGCGTACACCGACATGTCGACCGGGAACGACGTCACCCGTACGGCGTTCCGGGCCGACATCCGCTCGGACGAGATCGTCCTCAACGGGCGCAAGGAGATCATCAACAACCTGGCCAGGGCCGAGGCCGTGACCATACTGGCGCGGACCAGCGACGCGCCGGGCAGCCGCAGCCACTCGATGGTTCTGGTCGACATGGCCCATGCCCCCCGCGACCGGCTGCGCTTCCTCCCGCGCTACCGGACGTCCGGGGTGCGCGCCATGTACCTCGGCGGCCTGGAGTTCCAGGACTGCCCCCTGCCGGTGACGTCGGTGGCGGGCGGGGTCGGCGAGGCCATGGAGACGATCCTGCGGGCCTTCCAGGTGACCCGGGCGGTCCTGCCCGCCGCCGTGCTCGGCATGGCGGACCAACAGCTGCGCACGGTGACCGACTTCGCGGTCGGACGACGCCTGTACCGCCGTACCGTGGCCGATCTTCCGCACGCTCGCGCCGTGCTCACCGGGGCCTTCCTCGATATCCTGACCGCCGACTGCCTCGCCACCACGGTGTGCCGTGCGCTGCACCTGCTGCCGCGGCAGAGCAGCGTGTACGCGGCGGCGGTCAAGTACCTCGTGCCGCAGTTGTTCCGGGACACCGTCGACGAACTGGCGGTGGTGCTCGGTGCACGCTCCTTCCTGCGCGAGGGTCCCTACGGCAGCTTCCAGAAGCACGCCCGGGATCTGCCGGTGGCCTCGCTGGTGCACGCGGGCGGTACGGTCTGCCAGGCCACCGTCATTCCGCAGCTCCCGCGCCTGGCGCGGCACGGCTGGCCGGTCGAGGAAGCCGCCGACGCCGAGGTGTTCCGTCTCTCGGCCGCCCTGCCCGAGCTGGACTTCGACCGGCTAGGCGTCACCGCGGGCCGTACGGATCCGCTGCTGTCCACGCTGAAGGAGGCCGCCGACCGGTTGCGCGGCGAACCCGTACTCGGGGCCTTGTGCGGCCAGTTGACCGAGCAATTGCGCTCTCTCGCGGCGGACTGCAACGCGCTCGGACCGCGCGATCGGACTCCGTTGGCCGGGCCGGTGAGCTTCGAACTCGCCGAGCGGTACGCGCTGTTGCTGGCCGCCGCCTGCTGTCTCGGCGTGTGGCTGGGCAATCCGGACCATCCCGGAGCGTTCCTGCGTTCGGACGCCTGGCTGGTCGGCGTGCTGTCCCGGCTGACGGCCCGGCTCGGCCTCCCGCCGGTCGCGGGCGCGGACGGCGTCGAACCAGAGGTCTTCGTCGAGCTGATCGGACGTTACGAGCGGGGCGCGGGCTTCGACCTGACCGGCCGTCGGCTCGCCTGAGGGGGAGGACACAGTGACAGGTACGACGGCTTCGACGGGTATGGCGGGTATGGCGGCTTCGACGGGTATGGCGGGTACGTACATAAGGGTCGAGACCGACGGGCCGGTGGCCACGATCCGGCTGAACCGGCCGTCATTCAGCGGGGTCGACCCACGGCTGCCCGAGGAGATGATCTCGGCGGCGGCCCTGGTCGGCGAGGACCCCGGGGTCCGGGCCGTGATCGTCTACGGCAACCGCCGGATCTTCGCGACCGGAGCCGATCCGCGTGACATGGGCGGCCGTTCCCCGGCCGCCGTGAACGCGCACACCCGGCTGCTGCACGCCGGGTTCGACGCCATCGCGGAGATCCCGAAACCGGTGGTCGCCGCGATCGCCGGGTTCGCACTCGGCGGCGGACTGGAGCTGGCGTTGTGCGCCGACTACCGGGTGGCCGGCGAGGGGGCGGTCCTCGGCCTGCCCGAGACCGATCTGGGAATCATCCCGGGCACCGGGGGCACCCAGCGACTGCCTCGCCTGATCGGCCCCGGCCCGGCCAAGAAGCTGATCTTCAACGCGAGCCGCATCACCGCCACGGAGGCCGTCACCCTCGGCCTCGTCGACGAAACGGTCCCCGACACCGAAGTCCGCTCGGCCGCGCAGCGCCTGGCCGAACACTTCGCCGGGCGCCCCACGGCCGCCCTGGCCGCCGCCAAACGAGCGATCGACGGCGGCTTCGGCCGACCACTCGGCGTAGGCCTGGACCTCGAACGGGAGGAATTCGCGGGGCTGTTCTCCGAGTGCACCACCGACAGGCCTCGCCCGGCACACCGAACGACCGCACCCCGTCACTCATCGACCACCGGCCGACCCGCCCCGGCTTCGCCGACCGGTTCCTGAACCACTGCGGCTCGGACGAGCCCGCCCGCCCCGTAGCCCACCCCTGACCCGGCCGACGGCCGGTGCCCGCCGTCGTCCGGTCGTTCGGCCGGAGTGAGGATCACGATGCCCAGCAGCCATCCGCTCTCGCATGCCCAACAGGCCCTGTGGTTCCTGCGGCGGCTCGCACCCGACAGCGGTGTCTACAACACCGGGGTCGCGCTGCGGATCCGTTCCACGGTCGACGTCTCCCGGCTCGGCCTGGCGATCGCCGAGACGGCCGGGCGGCACGAGCTGGCCCGTTCGACGTTCGACGAGCGTGACGCCGAGCCCGTCCGCCTGCTGCACGAGCGCCCGCTCGGGGGTCTGGAGGTACGGGACCTCGGGGACGTCGACGACCAGTCCCTCGCCGACACGGTGCGCACGGAGCTCGTCGCCCCGTTCTCGCTGGAGCGAAGCGGTGCCTTCCGCTTCGTACTGCTGCGGCGCAACCCCACCGACTCCGTCCTGCTGATCGCCGGCCACCACATCGCCACCGACGCCACCTCCAACTGGCTGGTGCTGCGCGATCTCATGCAGACCTACCGTCGGCTGACCGAGGGAGAGGACCACAGGCTCGCCACGCCCGCCGGTTCGTACGACACGTACGTGGCCAAGGAGGGCGCCCTGCTCGCATCCCCGCGTGGCGCCCGTATGGAGCGCTACTGGCACGAGCTGTGCGACGGCGCGGTACCGGCCGCGATCCCCACCGACCGGGCGCGCCCCGCCGTTTCGAGCGACGTCGGGCGCACGCACCACATCGACCTGGGCGAGGACCGCCTGGGGCCGCTGCGGGAGGCCGCCCGGGCCTCCGGCGTGTCGCTGTTCTCCTTCCTGCTCGGCACCTTCCAGAGCGTGCTGCACCGTTTCACCCGGCAGAACGGTTTCCTGGTGGGCTGTCCGACCACCACCAGGCTGAGCCCCGCGATGCGTGAGGTGGTCGGCAACTTCATCAACACCCTGGTGTTCCGCGCGGAGTTCACCCCGGCCACTACGTTCCGTCAGGCCGCACTCGCCGCCGACCAGCAGGTGAAGAACGGCCTCGCGCGCGTCGGCTACCCCTTCGAACTCCTCACCCGGACCGCCAACCGCCCACGGACCAGCGCCGGTTCGTCCATCTGCCGGATCACCTTCAACATGATCGGCACCCCCACGCCGGACCCGCTGCTGCGGCTGCTCCTGGACGGCGAGTCGACAAGCGCACCCCTTCGGTACGCCGACCTGCTGCTGTCGCCGTACGAACTTCCGCAAGCGGAGGGCCAGTTGGATCTGGCCGTGAGCGTCAGGCAGAGCGCCGAGTCACTGGCCGTCGACTTCCGCTACGACGTCGACCTGTTCGACCCGGCCACCATCGAGACGTTCGCCCGGTACCTCGTACGCGGCCTCGACGCGGCCATCGCCGACCCGGACGGCCCGGTCGCCCGCCTGCGCCTCATGAACGGCGCCGAACTGGCCCGGCTCCTCGCACTCGGGACGGGCGGCGGCACCCATGGCTGAGATCACCCACCGCACGGTGCGTGCGGCCGGCCGACGGGTGCACGTCGCCGAGGCCGGGAACGGCCCCCTCGTCCTGCTGCTGCACGGATTCCCCGAACTCTGGTACTCCTGGCGCCACCAGCTGACCGGGCTGGCCGAGGCCGGCTACCACGCCGTCGCACCCGACATGCGCGGCTACGGCCGGACCGAGATCCCCTCGGAGGTCGGCGACTACACGATCCACCACCTGGTCGGCGACGTCGTCGCCCTGATCGGCGCCCTCGGAGCCGAGCGGGCCGTCGTGGCCGGACACGACTGGGGCGCGCAGGTCGCCTGGCACACCGCCCTGATGCGTCCCGACCTGGTCGACGCAGTGGTCGGGATGAGCATTCCGTACCGGCCGCGCCCGGGGCTGCCGCCGCTGCCCGCGATGCGACGGGCGTACGGCGAACGCTTCTACATGCTCTGGTTCCAGCAACCGGGCGTGGCAGACCGGGAGCTGGCCCGGGACGTGCCCGGCTCGCTGCGCAGGCTGTTCGCCGGCACCTCCGGCACGGCGCCCGCCTTCGAGCCGGTGGTCCCGGAGGGCGGGGGCTTCCTCGACCTGTACCCGGGGACCACCGCACTGCCCGGCTGGCTCACCGAGGACGATCTCGCCGTGTACGCCGACGCGTTCACCGCGACGGGCTTCACCGGAGGCCTCAACTGGTACCGCAACCTCGGCGCCAACTGGGAACTCACCGCCCCCCTCAACCGCGCCAGGGTGACCGTCCCGGCGCTCTACCTCGCGGGCGAGAACGACTTCGTCGTCCGCGGGCTCGACCACGGCCGTCTGGACGACGAACTACGGCGCGCCGTCCCCGGACTGCGGGAGACCGTCCTGCTGCCGGACTGCGGCCACTGGACCCAGCAGGAGAGACCCGCCGAGGTCACCTCGGCGCTGGTCGACCTCGCCGGATCCCTCGCCCCCCGCCGACACCGAACCAACTCCTTCCCCAGAGCAAAGGAAGCCCACTCATGAGCCCGACCCCCCAGGACGTCACCACCTGGCTGACCGACAAGATCGCCTTCTACCTCGAGGTTCCCTCCGACCACATCGCACCCGACGTCAAACTCGCCGAGTACGGCCTGGAGTCCGTCTACGCGCTCGCCCTGTGCGGCGACGTGGAGGACGAGTACGGCATCGAGGTCGAACCGACCCTCGCCTGGGACTACCCGACCGTCGAAGCACTGGTCGGTCTGATCCAGGAGCGTCTGGCCGCCGTCCCGGCCGCCGGCTGACCAGGGAACGAGGCCGATCACATGCGTGCCGCCATCACCCGCGCGGGGGCGCTCGTCGTCGAAGAGGTCCCCGATCCGGTGCCTCAAGAGGGCCAGGTGCTGGTCCGCACCCTGGCCTGCGGCATCTGCGGTTCCGATCTGCACGCCCTCGGTGACCCCGAGGCGTTCGCCGACATCACGCGCCGCTCCGGCGGAACCGCATACGACATCAGGAACGGCCTGGTGCTCGGCCACGAGTACGCGGCCGAGATCGTGGACTACGGTCCGGGCACCGTGCGCGCACTTCCGGTGGGTACCACGGTCTGCGGCCCGCCGATCGGCTTCGGCCCGCAGGGCAGCGGGATCGTCGGCTACACGCCGGCGTTCCCGGGCGGCTTCGGCGAGTACATGATCCTCTCCGAGGCCTTCACCATGCCCGTACCGGGCGGCCTGGATCCGCGTACGGCCGCGCTCACCGAGCCGTTCTCGGTGGCGGCCCGGGCTGTCCGCAGGGCCGAGATGGCCCCTGGTTCCGTCGCGGTGGTCATCGGCCTGGGCCCGGTCGGCCTGGGGATCGTTGCCGTACTGAAGGCGCGCGGGCACGGCCCCGTGGTCGCCGTCGACTTCTCCGCCGGACGCCGTGCGCTGGCCGAGAAGCTCGGCGCCGACATTTTGATCGACCCCGCTGTGGAGTCCCCCTACGACCGGTGGACCTCGTTCGGGGTGATCGCCGGCATGACGGAACGGATGGCGGCCGAATACCGGGGGCTGCGGCCCACCGAGGCGGTCCTCTTCGAATGCGTCGGTGCGCCGGGGATGTTCGCCCAGGTCGTGGTCGGCGCCCCCGTCGGCGCGAAGATCGTCCTGGTCGGCGTCTGCCTGCGCCCCGACACCGTCGAGCCCGGCCTGCTGGCCGGCAAGGAGCTCGACGTCCGCGGCTCCTTCGGCGGCAGCCCGGCCGAGTACCGGCAGACCCTGCGCGACATCGCGGACGGCCGCATCGACGCCGGAGCGATCATCACCGGCACGACCGGACTGTCCGGTCTGGCCGACGCCCTCACCGCACTCCGCGAGCCCGACCGTCACGCGAAGATCATCGTCGATCCCTCGCTGGACGCCACGCGCGCCCCCGGCTGACCCGAGCGCCCCGCACTGGAGGACAAGTGACCGACGAGACGTCGACCTACCGCAAACTGCTCGACCTCTTCCACCATCGGGACGTTCCCTACCGGCTGATGGATCATCCGCCCGAGGGCCAGACCGTCCGCGCCAGCGAGTTGCGGGGACATCGGCTCTCAGCGGCCGCCAAGTGCATGGTGGTCACCGTGGTGGGTGGGGCTGCCGCGCACCGCCACGTACTCGCCGTCGTGCCCGGCGATCGCCGGGTGAGACTCAAGCAACTGGCCCGCGCCTGCGGCGGCCGGAGCGCCCGCTTCGCGGACCACGACGTCGCCGAGGAACTCGGGGGGACGGTGAGCGGGACCATCACCCCGTTCTCGTTCCATCCCGACCTCGGCGTGGTGGCCGATCCGGCCCTGTTCGAGGAGCGCGAGCTCTACTTCAACGCCGCCCGCCTGGATCGCTCGGTCGCGATCCTCTCCGAAGACTACCGCCGGCTCGCGGAGCCCGAGGTGGTCGCCATCGTTCAATGAAGCTGCGCCATCTTGAGGTAGCTGGTCAGGGTGCTGGTGTGATGTCGGTTCGGGATGCTCGCGCTGGTCGTGGGCGGCAGTCCGGAAACTCCGCGAGGGTGAGTGCTCAACCCTAGAGCCAGTCCCGCCGCTTGAAGATGACGTACAGGCTGGTGCAGACGACCGCCATCAGGACGATCGCGAAGGGATAACCGAACAGCCAGTGCAACTCCGGCATGTGGGTGAAGTTCATGCCGTAGATCGTCCCGACCAGCGTCGGGGCGAACAGGATCGCCGCCCAGGACGAGATCTTCTTGATCTCCTCGTTCTGCTCGAACCCCGCCTCCGCCAGCGCCCGCATCTCCGCGTTCTGCTGCTGGGTGACGAGGGTCGCGTTCACCGTGAGGATGTCGGTGAGGGCCTGGCGGAAGCCGTCGACGCGTTCGCTGGTGTGGGTGACGTGGTCGGCGACGTCGCGCAGGTAGCGCTGTAGCTCGTCGTCCGTGCCGTACTTGGAGAAGCCGGCCATCAGGCCGTGCAGCATGCCGACCAGCGGGCGGGTGGCGCGCTGGAACTCGACCATCTCGCGCGAGAGTTCGTAGATGCGGCGGGAGACGGCGGGGTCGCCGCGGAACACCTCGGTCTCGATCTCGTCGATGTCGTTCTGGACGCCCGACACGACCGGCGCGTAGCCGTCCACCACCGCGTCCAGGATCGCGTACAGCACCGCCTCCGGCCCCAGTTTCAGCAGCTCGGGAGTCTCCTCCATCCGGCGGCGGACCGCCGACAGGTCGGGGGCGGCCGCGTGCCGGACCGTGATCACGAAGTCGGGGCCCACGAAGACGTGCAGCTCACCGAAGTCGATCTCCTCGGGGGTGTCGAGATAGCGGGCAGCCCGCAGGACGACGAAGAGGGTGTCGCCGTAGCGTTCCAGCTTCGGGCGCTGGTGTGCCTCCTTCGCGTCCTCCACGGAGAGTGGATGGAGATCGAACTCGGCCGCCAGGGAATGGAGTTCGCCCTCGGTCGGACGGGCCAGGCCGATCCAGGCCATGCCCGACGGCTGCTCGCGCAGCGCCCGGTAGGTCTCCGAGAGCGTGGCGGGGGCGAGGACACGCACACCGTCGCGGTACAGGACGGCCCGCACGATGCCGGCGGCCTCGGCCGGCCCCGCGGGCGGTGGCGCCGACGGGCGGGGCGGCTGCGGCTGTGGTGCGGGCGGGGTGCGGCGCCAGCCGGGCTTCCTGGGACGCTCGGGCATGGGGGTGCCTCCCGGTCGAACCTGCGTTCGTCTGCTTGCTGCGTGGTCCGCGTGGTCCGCGTGGTCCGCGTGATCAGCCGGATCGCGCCGATCACTCAGCAGGATATAGGGGGCATACGGTGTGGACATGAGCAAACGGCTGTGCGGGAGGGCCTTGGAACCCGGCCCGGGAAGCAGGCCCGGGCGGGCCGCCCTGAGGTGCCGGTCAGGGTCTGCGAGGGACGTTGCGGACGCAAGGTGTCCGCAAGCCCGGTTAGCTTGCCGTACATGACGAAGACGACGCACCCGGCGGCCCCCGTGCTCGGCGCCCGTGCCCTCAACCGCGCCACCCTCGACCGGCAGCTGCTGCTGCGGCCCGCGGCGCTGTCCGCGGGTGCCGCCGTGGAGCACCTGCTCGGGCTCCAGGCGCAGAACGTCAAGCCGCCGTACTACGCGCTCGCCGCCCGCCTCGACGGCTTCGTCCCGGAGGACCTGTCGAAGCTGATGGCCGACCGCGAGGTCGTCCGCATCGTCAGCATGCGCTCCACCATCCACACCCACACCGCCGAGGACTGCCTGACCCTCCGGCCGCTCGTCCAGCCCGCCCGGGACCGGGAGCTGACGTACTTCCGCAAGGGTCTCACCGGGGTCGACCTCGACCGGCTGGCCGTGATCACCCGCGATCTGGTCGAGACCGAGCCGCGCACCATGAAGCAGCTGCGCGAGGCCCTCTCCGCCCGGTGGCCCGACGCCGACCCGCAGTCCCTCGCGGTCGCCGCCCGCTGCCGGCTGCCCCTCGTCCAGGTCACCCCGCGCGGACTGTGGGGCAGGAGCGGTCAGGTCGCGCTCACCACCGCCGAGCACTGGCTGGCCCGGCCGGCGCGGCCCACCCCGACGCAGGACTCCGTGGTCCTGCGCTATCTGGCCGCCTTCGGTCCGGCCTCGGTCAAGGACATGCAGACCTGGGCAGGCCTGACCCGGCTGCGCGAGGCCTTCGAACGCCTGCGCCCGCAACTCCTCACCTTCCGGGACGAGCACGGCGTCGAGCTCTTCGACCTCCCCGACGCCCCGCGCCCCGACCCCAGGACGCCGGCCCCGCCCCGCTTCCTCCCCGAGTTCGACAACCTCCTGCTCTCCCACGCCGACCGCACCCGGGTCGTCCCGTCCGAGTACCGGGGCCGCGCCTGGCAGGGCAACCAGGCGCACCGCACCCTCCTCGTCGACGGCTTCCTGGCCGGTGTGTGGCGACTGGAACAGGACGCCCTGGTCGTCGAGCCCTTCGACACCCTCACCAGGGCCCAGCGGGAGGACGTACTCACGGAGGGCGAGCGGATGCTGGCCGTCATGCACCCGGGACAGCCCTACGACATCCGGTTCGGCACAGTCGTAACGCCGTGACCGTCGGCAGACCAAAAGACCAACAGACCGGCAGACCGGCAGACCGGCAGACCGGCGGAAACGCGGAGAAGCGCGGGAAACCGGAAGCCCCCACCGGTGACCGGTGAGGGCTTGGATAGGGGGCGCTGCGGGCCGCTCGTGGAGGCTCGCAGCGCCCCCCGGTCGTTCCCTGAGAGGTACTCAGGAGTTCTCGGAGGCTGCTACGCGGTGACGGGTTATGAGTTGACCTGCGTAGTCACCAGGCTGGAGAAGGTGGTCAACCGGGTGTAGACACCCGGGTAACCGGCCTCCGCACAGCCCTCGCCCCAAGAAGTGATCCCTGCCAGGACGCCCCCGATGAGCAGGGGACCGCCGCTGTCGCCCTGGCAGGTGTCTGTGCCGCCGGATGTGTATCCGGCGCAAACCATGTCGGTCGCGACGAAGTCGGAACCGTAGGAACTCTTGCAGCTGGAGTCGGACACGATCGGGACGGTCGCGGTCCGCAGCTGGTTGGAGGAGCTGCCGCTCTCCGAGGTGGTGCCCCAGCCGATGATGCGGGCGGTGGTGCCGGCCGCGTACACGCCGGTCTGGGACGAGGAGACGTACGACGCCGTGGTGTACGGCATCGACGTCGACAGGGTCAGGACGGCCACGTCGTCGCCGTTGGTGGCGTCCGTGTAGCTCGGGTTGATCCAGATCTTGCTGACCTTGCTGACCGTGCCGTTGGTGCCGTTGAGGTAGGTCCGCCCACCGACGACGCGCACGCTGCTCGTGGTCTCGCCGACCATACAGTGGGCGGCCGTGACCACCTTGGTCGCCGAGACGAGGGTGCCGCCGCAGAACTGGTTCTGCGAGGCGTCCGTGATCTGCATCATGAACGGGTACGTCGTGGTCGTGGTCGTCGTGCCGCCGACGATCGGCTGCGGCGCTGCGACAGCGGTGGGGGCGCTGAGCAGTGCGGTCGCCGCCGCCGCGGCGGTCGCCGCGAGGACGGCGGCGGTTCTCTTGAACGGGTTGAGCCCGAACATGGATCTCCTCGGTGGGGGTTGCCGGTGGGGGGTCGCGCGGGTGTGGGGGGAGTGCACGGGGGTCGCGGGACCGACCCCCGTGTGCCCGGGCGAGCGGCACGTCCCTTAAGCTAGGACCCGGCACCCGTTTCCCCCAATGAGGGAACCCCCTAAGGGAGTTGGGGAAGGGAAAACCCTCGGTCGCCCCAGGGAACCCACAGTCGCCGCCGAGAGGGCGCTCAGGAAACCCGCCGCGCGGGGGCGCAGGACCCAGTGCGGGTCAGTGAGCCCCTGAGGGGCAGTTAACCCGCGGATTCCTCACTTCGCGTGACGCCCCGCCGCCAGCCGGACGATGTCCACCCGCGAACGGATCCCCAGCTTGCGGTAGACCCTGGTCAGGGTCGCCTCGACCGTCTTGACGCTGATGAACAGCCGGGCGGCGATCTCCCGGTTGGTCGCGCCCTCCATGACGAGAGCGGCGACCTGACGCTCCATCGAGGCGAGACCCTCCAGCGCGTCGGACGCAGGAGCCGTCTGCCGGGCGACGGCGACCGTCTCCGGTGCGGCCGCCGCGGCCGCCGCCTCCACCTGACGCAGCCAGGGCAGCGCCCGGCACCGCCGGAACAGCCGCGCCGCCTCGTCGTACGACGTCGGCCCCGGCCGCCCGGTGCGCAGCCGGGCCAGCGCGAAGGCCGCCCGTGCCTCCTCAAGGCCGTATCCCAGTTTGGCGAGCCGGTCCTGAACGGACGTCAGCCGGGACAGCGCCGCCTCGTGGTCGCCGAGCGCCGCCCGCACCATCGCCTCGGCCCGGTCCAGCACCGCCAGCACGCTCTCCCGGCTCAGCCTGAGCGCGTGCTCGCGCGTCACGTCGATGACGTCCTGTGCCTCGCTCGGCTCGCCGACCCGGACCAGGGCCTCGGCGAGGTCGCCCTGCCAGCGGCCCCGGGCGGGGTCGGTGATGCCCAGGCCCGTCTCCAGTTCCCGCACCCGGCGCAGCGAGCCGACCGCGCCCGCCGCGTCGCCGGCGACCAACTGGGCGTGGCCCAGCGCGGCCAGGGCGCGCGAGAGGTACACTTGGTCGCCGTCCTCCTCGGCGTGGTCCGCCGCCTCCCGGGCCAGCGCCAGCGCCCGGTCGACGTCACCGCCGGAGGCCTCGGCGAGGGAGGTCAGCATCGCGGAGGCGCCCAGGCCGATGCCGGAGTCCCGGGCCAGCCTGAGGCTCTCGCGGGCCAGGTCGAGGGCGCGCCCGCAGTGCCCGGAGCGCAGTTCGGTCTCGGCGAGGAAGCGCTGGAAGTGCACCTCGCTCTCGACCATTCCGCGCCGGCGCACCTCGCGCAGCAGCGCGGTGATGGTCGACCGGGCCTCGGGCAGCTGGTCGCTCATCAGCAGCCAGCGGAAGCGGGCCGAGCCGACGCCGTTGTGATGGCAGGCCACATACGGGTCCTGCGGTTCCTTCAGCGCCCGTCTGATGGTCGCCGGGGCGTTCGGATGGCCCATCAGGGTCTCGGTCGAGGCCTGGAAGGAGAGGGCCATCAGCTCGGTGCGCCGGTCGTCCCCGCGGGCCGCCAGATCGGCGGTGTGCGCGGCCTCCTCGCGGGCCTCGGCGAAGTCGCCCTCCACGATCAGCTTGCGCCAGGCCAGCCGGTAGTGGACCAGGGCCAGCAGCCGCGGGTCGTCACCGGCGTCGGCGAGGGCCTGCGGGAAGACGGCGTCGACCTCGCCCAGGGACTGTCCGGCGGCCTCGATCACCACCTCCCAGGCCCGGATCCGTTCGGCCGGCACGGTCGCCCGGGTCAGCACCTCGCGCGCGATGTCCCGGGCGAGGTCCACCTCACCCGCGGTGATCGCGTCCTCGGCGGCCTGGAGCCGCCGGTCGTCCGGGGCGGGGGTGCCGTGCGGCGGGGTGTGCCGGGCGGCGAGCAGTCCGAGCGAGGCCGCGACCGAGGGGGCGCCCCGGTCCCGGGCGAGTGCGGCGGCCTCGGCGAGCCGGGCGGCCACCTCCGGGTCGGTGCCGGTGGTGGCCAGGGCGAGATTGCGGGCGCGCTCGATGGGATCGGAGGCGGCGGTGGACAGCGCGGCGTGCGCGGCCCGGCGCTCCTGGGCGGGCGCCTCCGCGTACAGCGCGGCCGAGATCAGCGGATGCGCGAACCGTACGGCCGGCCCCTCGGGTTCCGTCGCCAGCAGCCCGAGCGCCGCCGCCTGCGCGGTCTCGGCCTCGGCGTTCTCGCGGCCGGCCGCGTGCAGCAGGGCCAGCGAGGGGCGGGCGCCGGCGCTGGCCACGAGCAGGGTACGGCGGGCCTCGTCGGACAGCATGTCCAGGCGGCTGAGGACCAGGGCGCGCAGCGAGGTCGGCACCGGCAGGGGCTCGCCGGGCCGGGGCGGCGTCGGGCTCTCGCCGAGGGCACGGCCCAGTTCCAGGGCGAAGAGGGGGTTGCCGCCGCTGGTGCGGTGGATCTCCCGCATCGTCGAGCGGGGCAGGTCGGTGTAGCCGCGGTGGTCGAGCAGTGCGGAGACCTGGGCGCGGGAGAGGGGATTCAGCCGGACGGCCAGGGTGTCGGGTGGGGACGCGCGTAGATGACGGTCGTACTCCTGGTCCTCCGTCCGCACCGCGCACAGCAGCTGGACGGGGGTGTCCCCGAGGCGGCGGGCGGCGAAGCCGAGAAGTTCGGCGCTGGCCGAGTCCAGCCACTGGAGGTCGTCGGCGACCAGGAGGACGGGACCCTCGGCGGCGAGGGCGCGCAGAGCCGACAGCACGGCGAGGCGCAGGGCGAGGCCGTCACGTTGCAGAGTCGATTCTCCGCGGCCGGTGAGCGCCGACTCCAGGGCCGTGCGCTGGGCGGCGGGAAGCTTGTCCGAGATCTCGCCCAGGACGAGGCCGAAGAGGTCCGCCAGGGCCAGGAAGGGGAGATGGGATTCGGACTCGGTCGCCGAGCAGCGCAGGACGGTGCGTGCCGCCTCGCCGTAATCCGCGGCCAATGCCCGCAGTACGGTCGACTTTCCTATTCCGGCCGGGCCGTGCAGCAGCACACTGCCGCCGCGCGCCAGCTGGTCCTGGGCGGCCGTGAACAGCTCGTCCCTGCCGATGACCAGGTCGGGGCGGCATCTGGCAGGCTCCTTGAAGTCCCGTCGCACGGTCACCGCTCCCCTCCGAGTGTCGTGTCCGGGCCAAATTCTAGGCAACGTCTCTTTGAAATTCGGAGACACGGCATGGTGAGGCATATAACAACGTGACGCATAGGGAAATTCATGACGATGCCGAGTGAATGGTCGCTTGTCGTGAGGGACCTCCCTGGCTTGATGTGATCGGTGCTCCCCCGCATCTTGCACCGCACGCGCTACGGGCATGTTGCGCGCCCCGCGGCAGGGGCGGCAGACCTGGCCCGCGGTCAGGGCAGCAAGCCGGCCCTGCGGGCCGCGACCACCGCCTCTCCCCGGGTCCGCGCACCGAGCCTGCGCATCGCCGACCGCAGATAACCCTTCACCGTCTCCGGGCGCAGGCCCAGCCGCTCGGCGGCCGCCGCGTTCGTCGCCCCCGCCGCCACGCACGCCAGCACGTCCAGTTCACGCGGGGCCAGCACGACCGGCCGCCCCGCCGACCGCTGCGGTTCCCTCGGCGTCAGCAGTCCGCACACGGCGAGGAGCTCGGCGCGCAGGACCGGGTCGGCGATCCGCGGAGCCAGGGCGCGCAGTGCCGTGTGCGCCTCCCGCACCTGCTCCCGGTCGGCCCCGGCACCGGCGCTCGGCCCGGACCCCGCGCTCGCGGCGCACGGCCGGGCCGCGAGCAGCAGATCGCGCGCTTCGTCCCCGACCACCAGCGCCTGCTCCACGTCCCGCGCCGCCTGTACGGCCGCGGTCAGCGTGCGGTCGCCGAGCGGCTGGGCCGTGCGCAGGGCGCCGTACAGCACCCCGCGCACCCGGCGCCGCACGATCACCGGGATCGCCAGCACCGAGCGCAGACCCTCCTCGGCGACGGCCGCGTCGTACTCGTGACTGATCTGCCGGGACAGGGAGTAGTCGGTCACGGCGCACGGGCGGGCCAGTGCCACCGCCTTGCCGCCCAGACCGTTGCCCGAGGTCACCGCGAGGCCGCGCAGCGCGAGGCCGGCCGCGCCGCTGAACTCACTGATCCGCATCCGCTGCCGCCCCGGCTCCACCAGGCCGCCGAAGGCGACCGGCAGCCCCGTCGCCCGCCGCAGCCGCGCGAGCGCACCGCGGATCTCCATGGTTCCGGCCGCGTCTGCCGCCACGTTCTCGCCCTTTCCGCGCGGCTTGGTGCCGCACACCCCCGTCCGGGGGTAGTGAGACCTGCATCACGGATTACACGATGGCAGAGAGCCGCCCGGCAATGGTCCGGCACCACGGGAGTGAGCCGCAGGGGCCGAGAGCACCCTGCGGCGAACGACCAAGCAAGCGAGGAGGACGGATGACGTCGGCGACGGAGGACTTCCGCAGAGCCCGCGACTTCCTGCTGGAACACCGCGAGGACTACACCACCGCCTACGAGCGCTTCGAGTGGCCCCGCCGGGAGCGCTTCAACTGGGCCCTCGACTGGTTCGACGTCATCGCCGACGGCAACGGCCGCACCGCCCTGCACATCGTGGAGCAAGACGGTTCCGAGACCCGTCTCACCTTCGCCGAACTGTCGGAGCGCTCCGACCGGGTCGCGAACTGGCTGCGCGGGCGCGGGGTCGCCGCCGAGGACCGGATCCTCGTCATGCTCGGCAACCAGGCGGAGCTGTGGGAGACCGCGCTGGCCGCGATGAAGCTGCGCGCCGTAGTCGTCCCCGCCACTCCGCTGCTCGGCCCCGCCGACCTGACCGACCGCGTGGAGCGCGGCCGGATCCGGCACGTCCTCGTCCGGAGCGAGGACACCGGCAAGTTCGAGGAGGTCCCCGGCGACTACCGGCGCATCGCGGTCGGCGGCGCGCCCGAGGGCTGGCAGCCGTTCGAGGACGCGTACACCGCCCCGGCCGGCTTCACACCCGACGGCCCCACCCTCGCCGACGACCCGCTGATGCTCTACTTCACCTCCGGCACGACCGCCCGGCCCAAGCTGGTGGAGCACACCCACACCTCGTACCCGGTCGGGCACCTGTCGACGATGTACTGGATCGGGCTCCGGCCGGGCGACGTGCACCTCAACATCTCCTCACCCGGCTGGGCCAAGCACGCCTGGTCCAACCTCTTCGCCCCGTGGAACGCGGAGGCGACCGTCTTCATCCACAACTACACCCGCTTCGACCCGGCCCGGCTGATGGCGGAGATGGACCGGGCGGGGGTGACGACGTTCTGCGCCCCGCCCACCGTCTGGCGCATGCTCATCCAGGCCGACCTCACCCAGCTGCGCACCCCGCCCCGCGAGGCGGTGGCCGCGGGGGAGCCCCTCAATCCCGAGGTCATCGAGCAGGTGCGGCGCGCCTGGGGGGTGACCGTCCGGGACGGCTTCGGGCAGACCGAGACGGCCGTGCAGATCGCCAACAGCCCGGGACAGGAACTGAAGACCGGCTCGATGGGCCGGCCGAGCCCCGGCTACCGGGTGGAGCTCCTCGACCCGGTGTCGGGCGCGCCGGGCGCGCAGGAGGGCGAGATCGCGCTGGACCTGTCGGCCCGGCCGGTCGGCCTGATGGCCGGCTACCACGGCGACGCCGACCGTACGGCGGAGGTGATGGCGGGCGGCCACTACCGCACCGGCGACATCGGCAGCCGCGACGAGAACGGCTACCTCACCTACGTCGGACGGGCCGACGACGTCTTCAAGGCCTCCGACTACAAGATCAGCCCCTTCGAGCTGGAGAGCGCGCTGCTGGAGCACGAGGCGGTCGCCGAGGCGGCCGTCGTCCCCGCCCCCGACCCGCTGCGCCTCGCCGTCCCCAAGGCGTACGTCGTCCTCGCCGAGGGCTGGGAGCCGGGCCCCGACACCGCGAAGGTGCTGTTCGAGCACTCCCGTGAGGTCCTCGCCCCCTACAAGCGCGTCCGGCGCCTGGAGTTCGCCCCGTTGCCCAAGACGGTGAGCGGCAAGATCCGCCGGATCGAGCTGCGCGAGGCGACCGAGGCGGGGTCGGCCGACGAGTACCGCGAGGAGGACTTCCGGTGAGGGAGGCGCCGCACGCGCCGGGCGAGGGCACCTCGCAGACGCCGGGCGAAACCGCTTCGTACGCGCACGGGACGAGCGCGACCGCGCTGCTCGGGGACACCATCGGAGTCAACCTGGACCGGACGGCGGCCCGTTGGCCGGACCGCGAGGCGCTCGTCGACGTGCCGTCCGGGCGGCGCTGGACATACCGTCAGTTCGTCGCGGACGTCGACCGGTTGGCGTACGCGCTGCTCGCGAGCGGGGTCGCCAAGGGTGACCGGGTGGGCATCTGGGCGGTCAACTGCGCCGAGTGGGTGCTGGTCCAGTACGCCACCGCCCGCATCGGCGCGATCATGGTGAACATCAACCCGGCGTACCGCACGCACGAGGTCGAGTACGTCCTCAACCAGGCGGGTATCTCAGTGCTGTTCGCCTCGACCGGTCACCGGACGAGCGACTACCGGGCGATGGTCGAGCAGGTACGCGGCAACTGCCCGCGACTGCGGGAGACCGTCTACATCGACGACCCGAGCTGGGAGGAGCTGCTGCGGCGCGGCACGCCCGACCTCCGGGACGCCTTCCACACGCGCGCGGGCGAACTGTCCTGCGACGACCCCGTCAACATCCAGTACACCTCGGGCACCACGGGCTTCCCCAAGGGAGCCACGCTCTCCCACCACAACATCCTCAACAACGGTTACTTCGTGGGGGAGTCGATCGCCTACAGCGAGCGGGACCGGATCTGCGTCCCGGTGCCGTTCTACCACTGCTTCGGCATGGTGATGGGAAACCTCGCGGCCACCTCGCACGGCGCCTGCATCGTCGTCCCGGCCCCGTCCTTCGATCCGAAGGCCACGCTGGAGGCGGTCCAGCGGGAGCGGTGCACCTCCCTGTACGGCGTCCCGACCATGTTCATCGCGGAGTTGAACCTGCCCGACTTCGCGGCCTACGACCTGTCCTCCCTGCGCACCGGCATCATGGCGGGCTCGCCCTGCCCGGTCGAGGTGATGAAGCGGGTGGTCGCCGAGATGAACATGGCGGAGGTGTCGATCTGTTACGGCATGACGGAGACCTCGCCCGTCTCCACCCAGACCCGCCGCGAGGACGACCTGGAGCACCGCACCGGCACCGTGGGCAGGGTCCTGCCGCACCTCGAGGTGAAGGTCGTGGACCCCGTGGACGGGGTGACCCGACCGCGCGGAGTCGCGGGCGAGTTGTGCACGCGCGGCTACAGCGTGATGCTCGGGTACTGGGACGAGCCGCAGAAGACCGCCGAGTCGATCGACGCGGGCCGCTGGATGCACACCGGGGACCTGGCGGTGATGCGAGAGGACGGCTACGTCGAGATCGTCGGCCGCATCAAGGACATGATCATCCGGGGTGGGGAGAACATCTACCCGCGCGAGATCGAGGAGTTCCTCTACGGCCATCCGAAGATCCGGGACGTCCAGGTCGTCGGTGTCCCGCACGAGAGGTACGGCGAGGAGGTCCTCGCCTGTGTGATCCCGGCCGACGCGGCGGACCCGCCGACGCTGGAGGAGCTGCGTGCCCACTGCGAGGGCCGGCTGGCCCACTACAAGATCCCGAGCGGGCTGCGGATCATGGAGGCCTTCCCGATGACCGTCTCGGGGAAGGTGCGCAAGACCGAACTGCGGGAGAAGTACGCCCATTAGGTGTTTGTCGCGGTGGTGCCGTCGCCCTCAGACGCTGCCCGCGTCCAGGGCGTCGGCCATCGCGTTGACCGGCTGCGGGGTGCCGGTGAGGTCCAGGACGAAGAGCGGGACGCGTAGCTGGTCGGCGCGGGCACGGGCGTCGTCGTCGTATCCGGCGAGGGAGAAGTAGACGCAGTCCGCGGACTCCGTCATGGCCATCAGCCACAGACACTCCACGTCCCGCGGTGAGGCCGGACTCACGCTGGGGTCCACCTGCGCCACGAGCCCGCGGGCGGCGAGGCCGATGCCCGAGGTGGGCCGTTGATCGGCCCGCCGGATGTCCCCGTGGCCGAGCCAGTTCAGATAGAGCGCGGCGGCCGTGACCGCGTCCCGTGCGGTTCGGATGGCGACGGGCCGGAAGGCACGCCGTGCTGGTGCTGGTGCCGGTGCCGGTGGTGACGCGGGTGCCGGAGGCGGTGCCGGTGGTGATATGGGTGCCGTCGCGGTTGTCCCGGGCCGGGGCTCGGGCTCGGGCTCGGGTTCGGGCTGGGGCTCGGGGGCCGGGTCGGTCACCGGGAGCCGTAGCACCGCTCCGCAGACGCAGCCCAGTTCCGGCTGCGGCCACTGGTGGCGGAGGCCGCAGCCTGGGCAGCGCAGGGCGACCCACTCGTCTTCCCACGCGCGGTGTGCGACGGCCGTCGGCGCCGTCCCGGGGTCGACCACCGGCGTGACGGGAGTACCGCACGCGCACGGGTAGGACGGTGCGGTGTAGAGGCGCTCGCGCCGACAGGCCGGGCAGCGCACCGGAACGCTCTCGGACATGACCCCCATCGTCCTCCTTGGGCCCCCGCTTGTCCGTCTCTTGACGACCTTTGCGCGTCCACTTACATTACTTCCGTATAGCAGAAAATACTTTCCGCAATACGGAAAAGCCGGTTCTCACCGCGGGGTGCGACGGGAGAGCGATTCCGACAGCCGAAGCAGGAGTACTCCATGGCTCGTATGACCGCTGCCCGCGCGGCAGTCGAGATTCTCGAGCGCGAGGGCGTCACCGACGCGTTCGGTGTCCCCGGCGCGGCGATCAACCCCTTCTATGCGGCGCTCGAGGCCTCCGGCGGCATCGACCACACCCTCGCCCGCCATGTCGAGGGCGCCTCCCACATGGCCGAGGGCTAGACCCGCACCCACCCGGGCGACATCGGCGTCTGCGTCGGTACTTCCGGCCCGGCCGGCACCGACATGGTCACCGGGCTGTACTCCGCCCTCGGCGGCTCCGTCCCGATCCTGTGCGTCACGGGCCAGGCGCCGACCGCCGTGATCCACAAGGAGGACTTCCAGGCCGTCGACATCGCCTCCATCGCCAAGCCGGTGACCGAGATGGCGGTCACCGTCCTGGAGGCCGCCCGGGTCTCCGGTGTCTTCCAGCAGGCCTTCCATCTCATGCGCTCCGGGCGGCCCGGCCCGGTCCTGATCGACCTGCCGGTCGACGTCCAGCAGACGGAGACCGAGTTCGACGTGGACACGTACGAGCCGCCGCCCGTCTATAAGCCGGCCGCGACCCGTGCGCAGGTCGAGAAGGTAATAAGTCCGTATTGCGGAAGTTTGTTTCTGTCTATTGGAAGATTGCCGCTCGCGCGGGCGGCTTGTCAAGAGGGCGGGGGCGGCGTCGGAGGCCATGTCGAACGCGGTCCCGACCTGCCGCCGGAGACCGGTCGCAGGGGAATCCCGAGTCCCGGGTGATCGTCCGTCCGGTCCGTTAAGGTCGGGGTCCGGGCGCCGACGGTCCGGTCCCGTTCAGAGAGGTGTGGGGCGCGATGCGACTGAAAGTGGAGTTCACCACCGAGCCCTTCGACCTCGACGAGGCACCCGCGCACGCGCTGGTCGCCCGCGCGGTGATCGAGGCGGCCGACCTGGACACGGTGGACGTCGGACCGTTCGGCAACACCGTGGAGGGCGCCGCCGACGCGGTGCTCGGTGCCGTGGACGCCCTGCTGCGCGAGTCCCTCGGCGCGGGCGCCACCCGTATCTCGCTCCAGGTCAACGTCATCGCGGAGGCCGACGGGAACGCGGGCGGAGACGCCGGCGGCGACGTTACCGGGGAGGGCGCGTGAGCACCTCCGGTGACGAGGCCTTCATCGCGGCCGTGAAGCCGCTGGTCGACGCGATGGGCGGCGAGATGCTCCCGCCCGACGAGGCGGGTGCCGATGACGTCGTGCTCGTCTGGGAGGGCGTCGACGCCGTCGCCGTACGCCTGCCGCAGCTCGCCGACTCCCTGGACCACATCCTGGCCGCCATGGAGCGCAGGAAGGGCAAGCCGCTCGCCGATCTGGACCGCAAGGCCAAGCAGGAGGTCGTGCGGATACTCGAGGCGCGCGGCGCCTTCTCCGTACGGCACGGCGTGGAGACCGTGGCGGGCGCGCTCGGCGTGAGCCGCTTCACGGTCTACAACTATCTCAACCGGGAGAGAGAGGCCTGAGCGGTCTCACCGGGGTGTCCTGCGGGGAGCGCGCCCCAAGGCCGACGGCGGGGTTCGACGGCGGGGCGACGCGGGCCGGCAGGGACCGGCGGTACCGGCGGGGCCGGTAGGTGCCCGGCGGGCACCCCACGGGTTTCGTTACCCGGAATTTTCAACAAAGTGTTGACGCGATGTCGCGCAGAGGCGTTAGCTGGCCGCAGTCCGCTCAAGCACGAAGGCCGCCCGCGGCCACGGAGGCTCACGTGACGTCGACTTCCCCACCCCCGGGCCTGGCCCGGTTCAACGATCTCGAGGAGTCGACGGCCCTCGCCGCGCTCCACGAGGCGTGCGCCTCCACCACGTGGGCCGGCCGGCTGCTCGCGGGCCGCCCCTACGCCACCGTCGCCGGCCTGTACGCCGTCAGCGACGCGGCCATGGCCGACCTGACCGCCACGGACCTGGCGGAGGCGATGGCCGGCCACCCGCCGATCGGCCGCCCCAGGGCCGGCGACCCGGTCTCGGCCCGCGAACAACGCGGCATGGCCGGTGCCTCCGGGGAACTCAGGGCCGAGATGCTCGAACTGAACCTGGCCTACCAGGAGAGGTTCGGCCATGTCTTCCTGATCTGCGCCACCGGTCGCACCGGCGAGCAGCTGCGCGACGCGGTCAAGGAGCGGATCGGCAACGCGCCGGAGCAGGAGCGGGAGATCGTCCGCGTCGAACTGGGCAAGATCAACCGTATCCGCCTCGCCCGACTCGTCGAAGAGGACCGAGACACCCCATGAGCACCAGCACCACCGCATCGGTGTCCACCCACATCCTGGACACCTCGATCGGCCGGCCCGCCGAGGGCGTCGCCGTCCACCTCTCCGCCCGCTCGGGCCGGGGCGCCCACGACGGGCAGGGCGGAGACTGGCAGGCGCTCGGCGGCTCCGCGACCGACGCGGACGGCCGGTGCAAGGATCTGCCGGCGCTGCCGGAGGGGACCACCCAGGTACGGCTCGACTTCGCCGTGGAGGCGTATTTCGAGCGCCGTGAGAAGAAGCAAGCCGAGACGCAGCAGGACGCCCCCGCGCATCGGGACAGCGGTGCCACCGAAGTGTTCTTCCCGGAGGTGGCGATCACCTTCGCCGTCAGGGCCGGCGAGCACTACCACGTACCGCTGCTGCTCAACCCGTTCGGCTACTCCGTTTACCGAGGGAGCTAGCTAGATGACCGACAATTCCCACCCGGCCCGCCCTGTGTTCCTGGGACAGAACCAGTACGGCAAGGCCGAGAACCGAGTCGTGAAGATCACGCGGGACGGCGCCACCCACCACATCAAGGACCTCAACGTCTCCGTGTCGCTGAGCGGCGACATGGACGAGGTCCACTACTCCGGCTCGAACGCCAACGTCCTGCCGACCGACACCACCAAGAACACGGTGTACGCGTTCGCCAAGGAGTACGGCATCGAGTCCGCCGAGCAGTTCGGCATCCACCTCGCCCGCCACTTCGTGACCTCGCAGCAACCGATCAGGACCGCGCGGATCCGCATCGAGGAGTACTCCTGGGAGCGGATCGAGACGCCCGGCGACGACGAACACTCCTTCGTCCGCCAGGGCCAGGAGACGCGTCTGACCCAGATCACGTACGACGGCTCCTCCTGGGAGGTCGTCTCCGGGCTCAAGGACCTGACCGTCATGAACTCGACCAACTCCGAGTTCTGGGGCTACGTCAAGGACAAGTACACGACCCTGCCCGAGGCGCACGACCGCATCCTGGCGACCGAGGTGTCCAGCCGCTGGCGCTTCAACTGGACCGACGACGGCCGGCCGACGCCGGACTGGGAGGAGTCGTACGCCCAGGTCAAGAAGCACATGCTGCTGGCCTTCGCGCAGACTTACTCCCTCTCCCTCCAGCAGACCCTCTACGCGATGGGCGCGCGGATCATCGACCACCGCGCCGAGATCGACGAGGTCCGGTTCTCGCTCCCCAACAAGCATCACTTCCTGGTCGACCTGAAGCCGTTCGGCCTCAAGAACGACACCGCCGACGGAGCGGTCTACCTCGCCGCCGACCGTCCCTACGGCCTGATCGAGGCCACCGTGCTGCGGGACGGCTGCGAGGCGAGGATCCCGGTGGACCTCACCAACCTCTGAGCCGTACCGACCCCTCCTTTCGGCACCCGTGGCCGGTGAGCCCGCGCCTTGCCGGCCACGGCACTCAAACTCCCGGGTCCTGCCGTGCCCTCTCCACCGGATGCGACTGAGTGAAAAGGACGAAGATCATGGCAGCAGACCGGCGCATCGTCATCGAGAACTGTGCGATCGCGACCGTCGACGCCCAGGACACCGAGTACGCGAACGGGTATGTCGTCCTCGCGGGCAACCGGATCGAGTCGCTCGGCGCGGGCCGGGCACCCGAGGGCCTGGAGAACGTCGAGCGCCGCATCGACGCCACCGGGCACCTGGTCACCCCGGGCCTGGTCAACACCCACCACCACTTCTACCAGTGGATCACCCGGGGTCTGGCCACCGACCACAACCTCTTCGACTGGCTCGTCGCCCTCTATCCCACCTGGGCGCGCATCGACGAGCGGATGGTCCGCGCGGCCGCCCAGGGCTCCCTCGCGATGATGGCCCGCGGGGGCGTCACCACCGCCATGGACCACCACTACGTCTTCCCCAAGGGCTCCGGTGACCTGTCCGGCGCGATCATCGGCGCCGCCCGCGACATGGGCGTCCGCTTCACCCTCGCCCGCGGTTCCATGGACCGCAGCGAGAAGGACGGCGGTCTGCCCCCGGACTTCGCCGTCGAGACCCTGGAGGGCGCCCTCGCCGCCACCGAGGAGACCGTCGGCCAGTACCACGACGCCTCCTTCGACGCGATGACCCAGGTCGCCGTCGCCCCCTGCTCGCCCTTCTCCGTATCCACCGAACTGATGCGCCAGGGAGCCGAGTTGGCGCGACGACTCGGAGTGCGCCTGCACACCCACGGCTCGGAGACGGTCGAGGAGGAGAAGTTCTGCCACGAGCTGTTCGGCATGGGCCCGACCGACTACTTCGAGTCCACCGGCTGGCTCGGCGAGGACGTGTGGATGGCGCACTGCGTCCACATGAACGACTCCGACATCGACGCCTTCGCCCGGACCAGGACGGGCGTCGCCCACTGCCCGTCGTCCAACGCCCGGCTGGCGGCCGGCATCGCCCGCGTCCCCGACATGCTGGCGGCCGGGGTCCCGGTCGGCCTCGGTGTCGACGGCACGGCGTCCAACGAGTCCGGCGAACTCCACACCGAGCTGCGCAACGCCCTGCTCATCAACCGCCTAGGAACCCATCGCGAGGCCGCCCTGAACGCCCGTCAGGCGCTGCGCCTCGGTACGTTCGGCGGCGCCCAGGTACTGGGGCGCGCCTCCCAGATCGGCTCCCTGGAGCCGGGCAAGCTGGCCGACCTGGTGCTGTGGAAGCTGGACACCCTCGCCCACGCCTCCATCGCCGACCCGGTGACCGCCCTCGTCCTCGGCGCGGCAGCCCCCGTCACCGCCTCCTTCGTGAACGGCCGTCAGATCGTCGACAACAGCCGTCTGCTGCACGCGGACGAGGACGCCATCGCCCGCTCGACGCGCGAGGAAGCGCAGCGACTCGCGCGGATCGCCGCACAGGGCTGAACACGCCCTGCCCGTTTGGGACTTGTTTCCCACGGGCGAGCACTGGACTCCGGTCTAGGGGGACGGCCCTCGACCGGGCGCCACGGACCTCCGAGCGGGGTCCGTGGTGGCCGTGACCGAGGTGCGCGTGGACGCGCGTGCCCCGGAGCGGTTCCTCACCGTCCCGGTTCGTTTCCAGGTACCTCCATGACCGCCGGGGTCGGAACGCGACGGACGTGACCCACCCGATGGAGGCGGGGGAGGAGCTCACCGGGACGAGCCGGGCCCCGGCCACGCCATGAGGTTCGCGAGCAGCTCGGCCTGTTCGACGGCGTCGTCCAGCGCATGGTGCGTGTGGGGGCGCCTCGACAGCAGCTCCGCCGGCATCGTCCGCTTCGCCACCGCCCGCAGCGGCACCCCCGCCTTGGTGGCGTACAGCGTCTTCATGTCGAGGCAGCCGGAGTGTCCGAAGGGGCTCTCCCCGGTGAAGCGGATCAGGTACCAGTAGAGGAACGTCCAGTCGTACGAAGCCGGGTAGCCGCACATCACCGGCTGGGCGCCGTCGCTCACCTCGCGCACCCAGCAGGTGAACTGGGCGAGCGCCAGGGCGGGTTCGAGCCCTTCCTTGACCAGACGACCCCGGTCGAGACCGCTCACGGCCAGGGCCTCGGGGGCGAACTCGTCGCTGATCGGACGCAGTTCACGGTAGAAGGTCTGCCGGGTGGGATCGGCCGCGGTGAACCCGTCGGCGTCCTGCCGCCCCGCGACCGCGGCGCCCAGGCTCAGCAGCGAGTACGGCCCCGGGATCGGACCGTCCGCCTCGACGTCGACGGAGATGTAGAGGCTGGGTTTCACACGTCGTGCGGACATGGAACCGGAGCATCGCAGGACCGCACGGCCTCGCGCATCCGAATTCAGCGCCCGCCCCGCTCCGGCCGCCTCGTCCGCAGTACCGTCACCGCCAGCAGCAGCGCTGCCGCCGCGAGGACGGACGCCACCCGGAACGCCAGCTGGTAGCCCTCCGCCGTGGCCGGCAGCAGGTGTGTGCCCCCGTCGAGCAGGTCGTCGGTACGGCTCGCGGCCAGGGTCGACAGGACCGCCAGGCCGAGCGAACCACCCACCACCTGCGTGGTGTTGAAGAGTCCGGACGCCAGGCCCCCGTCCTCCTCCCGTGCTCCCGACATGGCCAGCCCCGTCAGCGCGGGCATCGCGGCGGCGAAACCGGCGGCCATCAGCAGCATGGGCGGGAGGAAGTCGGCGGCGTACGAGCCGTCGGCCGGTGCGCGGCTCAGCAGCGCCATCCCGGCGGTGATCAGCAGCAGACCGGCCGACAGGACGCGGTACGGGCCGAAGCGGTCGATGGTCCGCGCGGAGAGGACCAGCATCAGCAGGCCGATCGCGATCGGCGCGGGCAGGAACGCCGTACCGGTCGCCAACTCGCTGTAACCGAGGACGCGTTGCAGATACAGCGCACCGATGAACTGGAACCCGTACATCGTCGCGATCATCAGGACCTGGACGGCGTTCGCCCCGCTGAGCAGCCGGGAGCCGAACAGCCGCAGGCGCAGCAGCGGGCGCTCGGCCCGGGCCTGGCGGAGGACGAACCCCGTGAACAGGGCCGCGGCGAGCAGGGCGAGGAGAGCTGTGGCGGTGGCGTCGCGGCCGCCGGCGCCGACGATGACGTACACCGTCAGCATGAGTGCGCTCGTGACCAGGGCCGCGCCCGGGTAGTCGGCGCCCCTGCCGAGCCCGGCGCCCTTCTCCGGCGCGAGGACGCGGACGGCCGCGAACCAGGCCACGATGCCGATCGGCAGGTTGATGAGGAAGATCCAGTGCCAGCTGAGGAGTTGGGTCAGCGCCCCGCCGAGGAACGTGCCGAGTGCGCCGCCCGCCGCGCCGACAGCGCTGAACACCGCGATGGCACGGGCCTGTTCACGCGGCTCGGGGAAGAGCGTCACGAGCATGCCCAGAACCACCGCCGAGGTCATCGCCCCGCCGACACCCTGCAGGGCACGCGCGGTGACGAGCACCTCCTGGCCGGTGGCGACCCCGCACAGCACGGACGCCGCGGTGAAGACGGCGAGGCCCGCCGTGAACATCCGCTTGCGTCCCACCAGGTCGCCGAGCCGGCCGACCAGCAGGAGCAGACCGCCGAAGGGGATGAGATAGGCGTTGACGACCCAGGCCAGACCCGGGCCGCTGAACCCGAGGTCGTTCTGGATGGCGGGCATGGCCACGGTGACGATGTTGCCGTCCAAAATCGTCATCAGGGTGCCCGCGCAGAGGACGACGAGGGATGCCCAGCGGGAGTACGTTCGTGTCGGTGTCGGTGTCGGTGTCGGGGACTCGACGATGTCGGTCATGGCGGCGTGGTCTCCACATTCTCCAGGGCAACCCTTGGTGCACGACTTGTAACGGGGTCCATCGTGGATAACCATGGAGAGCGGCATAAGGAGGCACTTCGATGTCACAGGGGAACACCGGTGTTACCTCACAGGTCGTGAACGCGCACGCCTGCCCGGTACGAGAGGTTCTTGACAGGGTGTCGGGGAAATGGAGCGTGCAGATCCTCGTCGCGGCGGCGCACGGCCCCATCCGCTTCACGGAGCTGGAGCGCAGCATCGAGGGCATCAGCCGTCGCATGCTGACCCTGACCCTGCGCAACCTGGAGCGCGACGGGCTCGTCACCCGCACGGTGCATCCGACGGTGCCACCGAAGGTCGAGTACGAACTGACGTCGGTGGCGGACGAGTTGCACGAGACTCTGCAACGTCTGACGAACTGGGCCGAGCGCAACAGGGTCTACATCGCCGAGGCGCGGGCGGCCTATGACACCGAGCGGGAGAGCGAGCCGGTGTGAACCGCTACAGCCCGAACAGACTCGGATCGTTGGCCATCTCCTTGAAGTAGTCCTGCGGGTTGGTGACCATCCGGCGCTTCTCCAGGTCCAGTAGCCCGCCGACCGAGCTGAGTTGGGCGGAAACCGTGCCGTCCGCCTTGCGGATGGTCTGCTCGATCCGGAACGTCTTTCCGCCGCCCCACTCGAAGACGCAGGTCACGTCGACCTCGTCGCCGGCCAGGAGTTCGCGCTGGTAGCGGATGGTCGTCTCCAGGGCGACCGGGCCGACCCCCTTGGCGACCAGGCCGGCCTGGCTGATGCCGGCGGCCTGCAGCAGCGACCAGCGGGCGTGTTCCGCGTAGTTGATGTACACGCTCTGGTTGAGGTGGCCCTGCACGTCGGTCTCGTATCCGCGTACGGTGATCCGGACGGAGAACGGCTCGCTCACGGTGTCCCCTTCTCGATGTCGGTGGCCTGCCCATCGATCTTGGCATGTCCCTCATGCCCGGCGTGGGGAAGCCAGCAGATAGCGCGTTCTCGCCCGGCGGTCGGTGTGCTCGCCGGCCTGCCAGCCCGCCGTCTCCAGGGTGGCCGCGCAGGCCCGCAGTGACGCGTCGTCCGGCCCGTGCACGGCGACCGCCTCCGGTTGCGGGGTCGCCCGCACCCGGTAGCCGTCGGTGCCCTCGGGCCCGGCGGGGCGGTGACCGGCCGCCTCCAGGGCGAGCGCGGCGGCCCGCACGAGGTGGGTGCGCTCCCAGCCGCACGGCCGGCCGGTGTCCCCGTCCGGGTTGGTCATCCGGCGCAGTTCGAGCAGCCCCTGCCAGGCGCTGTGCACCTCGCGGGTCCGGGAGGGCGCGGACGCCCCGCCGTCCTCCTCGCCGCCGACGCGCGCCGCGAACACACCCGTGTCCGCCGCCGTCGGCTCGGGGTGAGCCCGGGAAGCGGCTTGCCCGGCGGTCTCCGCAGCGGTTCCGGTGGTTGCCTCGGGCGCCGGGACGTCCTCCCGTACCGGGTACGGGACGTCCTCCCGTATCCGGTGCCCCGCCGGTGTCAGGAAGTGGTCGTGCGGCGGGCGGGGGTGCCGGAAGGCGAGCCCCTGCCGCACCAGCGCCGCGAGCTGCGGCTGCGTACCCCGCAGCCGCCCGGTGACCGGGTCGGCGGCCTCGATCACACGCCGCTGGGCGGCGGTCGGCGGTCGGGTCACGGCATGCTCCCTCCGAGTGCTGTCCCCGGCGGGGACCTGCTCGAAGGCTACGGCCCGGGTCTGACATTCCAGGCGGCGATCACCGGCCGCCCGTGCTCCGTGCCCAGTCGGCACAGCGTTCCCGTCGTCAGCTGGAACAGGGCTCCCGCCGACGCGGGCAGGCCGAGCCGGCGGGCGGTCAGCACCCGCAGGAAGTGTCCGTGCGCCACCAGCACCACGCACCCCTCGGTGTCGGCGTGGGCCGCGTCCACCTGGTCCAGCACCCGGTCGGCCCGTTCGCCGACCTGCTCGGGCGTCTCCCCGGGATGGTCGGGCGGGCCGGGCGTGACCCCGTCCGTGAAGAGGAACCAGCCCGGTCGCGTCCGCTGGATGTCGACCGTCGTGACGCCCTCGTAGCCGCCGTAGTCCCACTCCCGCAGACCGGCGTCGATCCGGGCCCCGTGCAGTCCGATCAGCTCCGCCGTCTCCCGCGCCCGCCGCGCCGGGCTCACGAACGCGGCCCCGATCCGGAGCGAGCGGATCAGCGGCACCAGCCTTCGTGCCTCGTCCCGGCCGTGCTCGGTGAGCGGGACGTCCGTCGATCCGGTGTGCCGGCCCGAACGCGACCACTCGGTCTCGCCGTGCCGCACGAGAAACAGGTCGCCCACGCGCGCGTACCCCTTCCTGTGGTGCCTCCCAGCACCGTGACACAGGACCCGGGCGCGCGCATGCCGACGATCGAGGTGTGCGGGAGGAGGACGGCCCGACGGTCCCACCGCCCGGCTCGCTACTGCCGGTACCCGCTGAGGAATCGCCCGATCCGGCCGATCGCCGCCTCCAGGTCGTCCGCGTACGGCAGGGTCAGGATGCGGAAGTGGTCCGGGGTCGGCCAGTTGAAGCCCGTGCCCTGGACGACCTGGATCTTCTCCCGCAGGAGCAGGTCCAGGACGAACTTCTCGTCGTCGTGGATCGGATGCACCTTGGGATCGATGCGGGGGAACGCGTACAGCGAGCCCTTCGGCTTCACGCAGGACACGCCGGGGATCTCGTTGAGCTTCTCCCACGCCACCGTGCGCTGCTCGTGCAGGCGGCCGCCGGGCGCGGTCAGCTCGTGGATGGACTGGCGGCCGCCGAGCGCGGCCTGGATGGCGTACTGCGCGGGCGCGTTGGCGCACAGCCGCATGGACGCCAGCATGGTCAGGCCCTCCAGATAGTTCCTGGCGTGCTGCTTCGGGCCGGTGACCACCAGCCAGCCCGACCGGAAGCCGGCCACCCGGTACGTCTTGGACAGGCCGCAGAAGGTCAGGACGACCAGGTCGGGGGCGAGCGCGGCGACCGAGTGGTGCACGGCGTCGTCGTACAGGATCTGATCGTAGATCTCGTCGGCGAAGACCATCAGGCCGTGCCGACGGGCGAGGTCGAGGATGCCCTCGAGGATCTCCTTCGGGTAGACCGCGCCGGTGGGGTTGTTCGGGTTGATGATGACCACGGCCTTGGTACGGTCCGTGATCTTCGACGCCATGTCGTCCAGGTCCGGGTACCAGTCGGCCTGCTCGTCGCAGAGGTAGTGGACCGCCTTGCCGCCGGCGAGGGTCGTGACGGCCGTCCACAGGGGGAAGTCGGGGGCCGGGATGAGGATTTCGTCGCCGTCCTCGACCAGTGCCTGTACGGCCATCGAGATCAGCTCGGAGATGCCGTTGCCGAGGAAGACGTCGTCGACGCCGACCTCCAGGCCCAGCGTCTGGTAGCGCCCCGCCACCGCGCGGCGGGCCGAGAGGATGCCGCGCGAGTCCGTGTATCCGTGCGCCTGGGGGAGCATCCGGATCATGTCCTGGAGGATCTCCTCCGGCGCCTCGAAGCCGAAGAGTGCGGGGTTGCCGGTGTTCAGGCGCAGGACGCTGTGGCCCGCCGCCTCCAGTGCGTCGGCGTGCTCGATGACCGGGCCGCGGATCTCGTAACAGACCTCGCTCAGCTTGTTCGACTGCCGGAACTCCATGCGCGCTCGCCCTCCGGTTCGTTGTGTTGCTTGGTTTTACCAAGTTCCAGCTTGGAAAGTCCAACGACATGTCTAGACTGCGTGCCATGTCACCTCGCCGAAGCTACGACCAGTACTGTTCCGCAGCCCGCGCGCTCGACGCCGTCGGCGACCGCTGGACCTTGCTGATCGTCCGGGAGCTGCTCGCCGGCCCGCGCCGTTACACGGACCTGCACGCCGATCTGCCCGGGGTGAGCACGGACGTGCTCGCCTCACGGCTGAAGGACATGGAGCGGGACGGGCTGGCCACCCGGCGCAGGCTGCCTCCTCCGGGCGCCGCCTACGTGTACGAACTCACCCGGCGTGGCGGTGAGTTGCTGCCCGTGCTCCAGGCCCTGGGGAAGTGGGGTGAGGGTGAACTCGGTGAGCGCCGGCCCACCGACGCCCTGCGCGCGCACTGGTTCGCGCTGCCCCTGTTGCGCGGGCTCGCAGGCGAGGAGGCCGAGGATGCGGCCGGGAGTGGGGGTGCGGGCCTCGTCGAAGTCCGGCTTGACGAAGGGGACTTCCACTTGTACGTCGGCGCGGAGGACGGTCCGGTGTACGGCGAAGGGCCCGCGCCCGGGGAGCCCGACGCGCGGCTCGTCCTCGACGCCGACACCTGCACGGCGGTCGCGCAGGGCGAGTTGAGCCTGCTGGACGCGGTACGCGCCGGACGGATCGAGGTCGCCGGCGACAGCCCTCTGGCCAAAGCGCTGAGGGAGGCCTGAGCGTACGCGCAAAGGCGCGGATGGGGGGGCTGGGCATGGTCGCCGAGTGTGGCTCCCCGACGACCGTGGCCACGGTGTCGAACGCCTGCGCAGGGACGATCTACCAGACGGGCGGCGGGCCGGGCGGAATGACGGACGGCAGGCCGGGCGAACGGCGGGGGCAGAGTGCGTGCGGGGCGCCGCAGGGCGGCCGGACGGGGACCGCAGGCCGGGGACGGTGAGGGGCGGGAGGCTGGGCCGGGCGAAGGCGGGGGGCCGGGCTCGGCGAGGGGCGGCGGGCCCGGGCTCGGCGGTGGGCAGGGTGCGCGCGGGGCGCCGCAGGGCGGGGCCGGTGAGGGGCGGGAGGCTGGGCTCGGCGAGGGGCGGCGGGCCCGGACTCGGCGGCGGGCAGGGTGCGCGCGGGGCGCCGCAGGGCGGGTGCGCACGGGGACCGCAGGGCAGGTCCGGCCAGGGGCGGCAGGCCGGGCCGGGCGAGGGACGAGCCGGTGCGCACTGCGACCGCAGGGCGGGTCCGGCGAGGGGCGGCAGGCCAGGCCGGGTGCGCACGGCGACCGCAGGGCGGGGCCAAGGGGGGCGGCGGGCAAATGCCCGCCGCTGGGTTGCGGCGGGCCTTCCGGTGAGGCGTCAGGTGAGGGTCAGGCGCCCGGCGGTACGTGTCGTGGCCGTCCCGAACCCCGCGTCAGCGTGTACCCGCCGATTCCGGCGAGGGCGGCCAGTACCGCGCCGATCGCGGTCCAGACCCACCGGTCGGACCACCAGCCGGACGCCCAGCCGTCGTCCGGCTCGATGCTCGACAGCACGGCCGAGGCCGACGAATCGTCCTTCTGCGCCTCGGACTTGACGGCGATGCCGGGAACCAGTGGCTTCGCCAGCGAACCGTCGACGGCCGCGGCACCCCCGATGTCCTTCGAGTCCACCCGCAGTTCCGCGCTGATTGGCAGGCCCAGGTCGGCCGCCTTCAGGCCGAGAACCGTCAACCGGACGTAGTAGGTGCCCGGCAGCGGGTCGTCCGCCCACGGCTCCGACCAGGCGCGGACCGTGCGCAGCACACAGGCCAGCTCCACCGAGGCCGTGCCCTGGGCGGCGGTGCGCGTCTGGGCCCCGTACTGGCAGGCCTGGCGGCGGCGCAGACCGTCGTACACGTCGACCTGCCAGGTCTGCGTGGTGTGGTTCCCGGGCAGCTTCACCGTCGCCTTGACGGTGGGACGCTGGCCGGTGTCCGCCGGGAACGACCAGTAGAGGTAGTCACCCGCGGAACCGCTCGCCGTCGCCGTCTGCCCCTGGTCGATCTCCGTCGCCGTACGGAACGACGTGCCCGCCTCGGTCGGCGCGGAACTGCCGTCGGACGGACTCGCCGACGGGGTGGAGTCGGCCGCGGCCGATGCTGCCGCCGGACCGAGCGCCAGCCCGAGCACCGGACCGAGCGCCAGCAGGGTGCCGCTCAACATACGTGTGATACGCATCAGTTGGTCCTCCAGACCGCGAACCGCCAGCGTGACACCCAGCCCCACAGCAGACCCGCGAGGAAGCCGAACAGCACCAGGACACCCAGCAGCCACCAGCCGCGTCCGAGGCCGAAGGCGGCCACGTCACTCGCCTGCGACGGGCTGTCGACCACGTCCACGGTCAGCTCCAGCGGCATGCCGGGCGTGGTCTTCACCCCCGAGGCCGCCGAGTAGGAGTTGGTCACCTGCACGCACACCGTCTCGGCTGGGGGTCCCCCCTCTGAGGGAGCCTCGTCGTCGTCGCTCTCTGCCCTGGGGTAGCGCAGCCCGGTCGAGATGACGTCGGTACGGCCGTTGCCGGCCGCCTCGCCGCGCACGATCTCCCGGCCGTGCACCGTGACCGCCCGCAGCAGCACCCCGTAGTCGGGGTTCATGGCCCGGTCCGCCGACACGCTCACCGAGGCACGCAGCTCCTGGCCCGGTTCGACGTCGACCTTGTACCAGCGCTCCTGGCCGAACTCCTCACGGTCGGTGTACAGCCCGGACTTCAGCGCCGGCGCCGCCGCGCAGGAGGCCGCGCCCTCGGTGGCGACGGGCGTCACCACGGGGTCGGCGGCCCGGTCGACCAACTGGTTGACGCGGTCGGTGAGTTCGTCGGTGTGCTCCACCGAGGTGTAGGTACCGCCGGTCGCCTCGGCGATGCAGCTGAGCTGCTGCCGCATCTTGACGTTGGGCACCAGGCCGAGGGTGTCGATCGTCAGGCCGATGCCCTTGGCCGCGATCTCACGGGCCACCTCGCACGGGTCGAGCGGCGCGCAGGTGTCCTCCCCGTCGCTGATCAGCACGATGCGCTTGGAGCCGGTGCCGCCGTCGAGATCGCCGGCCGCCTTCAGCAGGGCGGGACCGATCGGCGTCCAGCCGGTCGGCGACAGGGTCGCCACCGCCGTCTTGGCCTCGGTCCGGTCCAGCGGGCCGACCGGGTAGAGCTGCGCGGTGTCCTTGCAGCCCGTCTTCTGGTCGTCGCCCGGGTAGTTGGCGCCGAGGGTGCGGATGCCGAGAAGAACGTTCTCCGGGGTCGCGTCCAGCACCTCGTTGAATGCCTGCTTGGCCGCGGCCATCCGCGTCCCGCCGTCCATGTCCTTCGTCCGCATCGAACCGCTGACGTCTAGGACCAGGTCGACCTTGGGCGCGGTGGCGGTGGTCTCGTCGGCGACCGCCCCGGCCGGGAACGCGATCCCGGCCGTGAGCGCGGCGAGCAGGGCGCAGACGCCCGCCGCCAGCCGTTGTGTTCTGATCATCGGCGGATCCTATTGATCAGAAGCGTCCCGCCACAAAACGGCGACGGGACCGGTCGCGGGACCGGTCCCGGTTCCGGGTGCCGTAGCGGCTGCCGAGTTGTGATCAGATCGCCTATGGCGTCAGTGGGTTGGGCAGGCAGGCCCACTGGTCGCCGGGCATCCCCGCCGACAGCCGCATCAGCGTCAGCGCCTTCGTCGGAAGCGGTTCCTCGCGCAGCGCGATGAGGTCCGGCGAGTGCGGGAGATCCCGTACGGCCGTCTCCAGGGCTGCCCGCAGGGTCTCCCGGCTCCCCGCCGTCGCGGCCAGCGCGCCCGCCACCAGGGAACCGAACAACTTGCGCCGCAGCGCGATCACGTCGTCCGTGCGGATCCGCCCGGGCAGCTCGTCCGGCAGCGGGATGCCATGCCGGGCCAGCCGGGCCGGGCTGACCCGGATGTCGGCCAGGTCGCGGTAGACCAGCCGCAGCGGGGCCCCCGACGCCGACAGCACGACCAGCAGGTTCTGGCCGTGCGCCTCCAAGGCCACGCCCAGTTCGAGCAGACGCAGCCCGACGGTGAGCGCCAGACGCGTGAAGTCCGCCAACCAGTCCGGCGAGCGGGGAAGTTCGGTTCCGGCGAGGGCGGCCACCGGGACGACATGCTCGCCCGGCGCCCCGAACACGCGTGGCGACTCACGGAACACGGCCGCCAGATCGGAGGAGTGGGCGGTGGCCGCGCCCAGGGTGCGGGTCGTGTGCAGCAGGCCGTCGGCGCGCGGGGTCAGGGTCTCCGCGAACGCCGACAGGGCCGCGGAGGCGGCGATGGAGCCGACGGAGATGTCCCGGACGGAGGACGTCAGCCGGGTGCTCAGCGCGGTCTTGACGTGCGGGCCGTCGGGAAGCGCGAGCGTGCGCAACGACATCAGCGGATGCGCTCCGACCCCCTTCTCGCAGGAGCGCTTGAGCACATGCGCGGCCTGCCACGGATGGACCGGGATCACCAGCCTGGTCCCGTCCCACAGCTCCCGGGGCCACTCACCCGACACCAGACACTCACCGGCCGGCACCGGCAGCAGTCCCAGCCGCACCGACGGCCGGTGCTCGGGACCGTACGCCAGCTGCTCGGCCACCGAGAACCCCGGCCTGGAGCGGCAGTTGGGATGGTACGGATGCCCGTCGACCACCCGCTGCTCCCACTCCCAGTCGTGCGCCGGCCACTCGCCCGGGTCCCGCAAGGAGGTGACGCCGGGCTCCTGTCCGGCCCGCGACAGCGCCAACGACGCGACACTGTGGCCGAGTTCGGCGGCGAAGCCGGCACCGTGCGGCACCGCCAGTTCCGTCATCAGCCGCGCCGGATCGTCGTACGCCACCGCGTTCAGTCGTACGTCCGTCACGTAGGCGGCGGTCGCGTACGGATCCGCGCGGGGGCCGTGCAGACGGCGGCCGTCACGCAGCCGCAGCAGGCTCCCCCCGCCGGACTCCTCCCGCCGCGCGATCCACGGCAGCGGCTCGTGGACGAGCGCCCGCCACAGCCGGGTCAGCACGGCCGCCCTGGCCCCGGGCAGCGCGGCCGCGAACCGTGGGCCGAGAGCCGGACGTACGGCGGCCAGTTCCGTGGCCAGCTCTGCCTCGGCGGTGGGGGGAGGGTGCACGGGTGGGCTCCTGAGGGTGCGGGTACGACGTCACTGAGGGGCCGTGACGACGCGATAATGATCGTCTCCGCCCAGCAGAACCGTAGGGAACCAGGGAACCAGTGGATCGCGTGGACCTCATCCCCCCGCCCGCCGAGGCCACGGCGTCCGCCGACGGCATCGCCGAGCGCGCCGACGCCTGTGCGGCCGCGCCGCTGCTCAACTGTCTGCTGAGGGAGGTCGCCGAACCGCTGCCCGGCCCGCCGGGAAGCGACGGCCGACTCGTGTACCGGCTGCCCGGAGGTGAGGGGCGGTCCGGGGGCGGCGGGTCGCTCGGCCGTGGCCGGGCGTCGGGCGGGGGCGGGGGTGGGTCGCACGGCGGTGACTCGCCGCCCGGCGGTGACCGGATGCCCGGCGGTGACCGGCTGCCCGGTGGTGAGCGGGCTCTCGGCGGTGACCGGCTGCCCGGTGGGGGACCCTCGTACGGCGGTGGGCGGCTGCTGCGTGTGCGGGGTGGTCGGCGGCCTGCCGAGCCCGAGGTGTATGTGGCGGGTGCCTGGCGCCGCCTCGGTTATGGCGAGCTCGTCGAACTGGTCGCCGAGGTACTGGGGGCGCACACCGGGCTGTCCAACGACGAGCTGCCCGCCGAGATGACCGACAGCCGGGACGCGGTGGCCGCGATGCTCGCCGCACGCGCGCGTGCCACCCCGCCGGCCGGCCGCTATCTGCGCTCCGAGCAGTCCCTCATCACCGGTCACCCCCACCATCCCGCCCCGAAGGCGCGCGGTGGCGGACCGCCGGCCGGCTGGCTGCCGTACGCCCCGGAGGCGTACGCCCGCTTTCCGCTGGTCCTGCTCGGCCTGCGCGAGGACGCGGTCGTCGAGGAGGGCGACACCTGTGCGCTGGACACCCTCGGTGCGGCCCCGCCCGGCTACCGGCTGCTGCCCGCCCACCCCTGGCAGCTCGAGCTGGCCGGCCGGGCACTCGCGCCCGCCTTCGCCGACGGCCGCCTGGTCCGGCTCGGCACGACCGCCTTCGAGGCCTGGCCGACGGCCGCCGTACGGACGCTGTACGCACCCGAGCGGGACCTGTGCCTGAAGTTCAGCCTCGACGTCCGCATCACCAACGACATCCGCCGGCTGTGGCTCCACGACCTGCTGAAACTGCGCCGGACCGACGAGGCTGCGGTCCGGGCCTTCGAGACGGACCCGAGCCGTGCGGCCCGCGGGGCGGCGGTCTGGCTGAGCGACCGCGGCTACCGCACCGCCGACTTCGCCTTCGAGGAACTCGCCGTACTGGTCCGTGACGGGTTGGAGGACCGTCTCCTGCCCGGCGCGACCCCGCTGCTCGCCGCGGGCCTCGCGGAGGGCTTCGACGGCAGCCCGCTGGCCACCGCCCCGGACCCGGCGGCCTGGTGGGAGGCCTATCTGACGGCCGTCGTCCCTCCGGTGCTGAGCGCCTTCGCCGACCACGGCGTCGTCCTCGAGGCGCATCTGCAGAACACCCTGGTCGCCGTCGACGCCGACGGCACCCCCGTCCAGGCCCTGTTCCGGGACGCCGAGGGCGTGAAACTGCTGCCGGACGTCGAGCGGGCGGCCGGCTGGGAGCGACTGGTGTACTGCCTGGTCGTGAACCATCTGTGGGAGGTCGCGGCGGCTCTCGCCGAGTGTCACCCCGGCCTCGACCCGTGGCCCGCCGTGCGTCGCGAGCTGGCCCGTCACGACCTCCCCGAGGCTGCCGCCCTGCTCACCGCGCCCACCCTGCCGGGCAAGACGAACCTGCTGCTGCGCTGGACGGGCGCGGACGGCGCCGACGCCCGCTATCTGCCGCTACCGAACCCCCTCCTCCTCCGGTGAGGCCGACCCGGGGACGGAATCCCGATCAGTAGATAAGGTTCCCTAAATTTGCCTGGTGGGGTGCCGGTTCGACGAGGGGTGCCCGTCCTGGACGGAGGCTCCATGGAGGACTACGCAGGCGTCCGGCGCGGGCGCCCGGCGGAAGAGCTGTCCCCGGCGTGCGAACTGACCCTCGACCGGGTGCGGCTCGGCGCCGGCGGGCCGCTCACCCGGCTGCGGATCGCGGGCGGCAGGATCACCCATGTCGTCGCGGAGGCGCAGACCGGGGGACGAGCCGTCGCGGCCGACGGCGAGCGGGTCCTCGACCTGGACGGGCGGGTGCTGCTGCCGGGCCTGTGGGACGCCCATGTCCACATGGCGGAGTGGGCGAGCGCCCGGCACCGCCTGGACCTCGCCGGAACCGCCTCCGCGCGGGCCGTCGCCGACCTCGTGCGGCGGCGCGCCGGCGCGGCGGGCGACGGCACGGTGCTCTTCGGGTACGGGTTCCGGGACGGGCTGTGGCCCGACGCCCCGCACAAGCGGCTCCTCGACGCGGTCCTGCCCGACCGGCCGGTCGCCCTGGTCAGCGCCGATCTGCACGCCGCGTGGCTGAACTCCGCCTGCCTCGCCCTCGTCGGCCGGGGCGACCACCCCACCGGCCTGGTCAGGGAGACCGAGTGCCACGAGGTTCTGGCCGCCCTCCCCAAGGCGCCGGCCGCCGTGGTCGACGGGTGGATCGCGGACGCCTGCGAGGCCGCCGCCGCGCGCGGGGTCACCGGCGTCATCGACTTCCAGTACGGCGACACGGTCGCGGACTGGGAACGGCGCTCGGCCGCGTTCCGGCCGGCCGTGCGGGTGTCGGCCGCCGTCTATCCGAGCCTTCTGGACGCGGCCGTGGAGCGTGGACTGCGTACGGGTGGCGAGGTCGGCGCGCGGGGCGGCCTGGTGCGGGTGGGCCCGCTGAAGCTCTTCACCGACGGCTCGCTCAACACCCGTACCGCCCTGTGCCGCGACCCCTATCCGAGTCTCGAGGGCACGCACGGGTCGCACGGTGTCGAGGAGACGTCACCGGGCGAACTGGTGCGGCTCATGCGCCGGGCCGCCGCGCACGGCATCGAACCCGCGGTGCACGCCATCGGCGACCACGCCAACACGGTGGCCCTGGACGCCTTCGAGGCCGTGCGCTGCCGCGGCCGGATCGAGCACGCCCAGTTGCTGAGCCCCGAGGATTTCCCGAGGTTCGCGCGGCTGGGTGTCACGGCGGGGGTGCAGCCCCGGCACGCCACGGACGACCGTGACGTGGCGGACCGGCACTGGGCCGGACGCACCGGGCGTGCCTTCGCCTACGCCGATCTGCTCGCCGCCGGGGCACGTCTCGAGTTCGGTTCCGACGCCCCGGTCTCGCCGCTGGACCCGTGGCTCGCCATCGCCTCGGCCGTCGGCAGGACCGATGACGAACGCCCCGCCTGGCACCCGGAGCAGCGCCTGGCCGTCCCGGACGCACTGGTCGCGGCGGCCCGCGGACGCCGGCTCATACGGGTGGGAGACCGGGCCGACCTGGTGGTCGTGGACGTGGACCCGTCGGAGGCCGACACGGACACCCTGCGCGCCATGCCCGTGCACGCCACGATGACGGACGGACGCTGGACCCACGGGCCGTACTGAGACGGCCGCACACGTCCGCGCGGGCGCCCGTCGTCGCGGCGGACCCCGGGCCCGGGAGGGGCCGTATCCTCCGGGCCCGGGGAAGTTCACCGGTGGGCAGGGACTCCACGGCGACGTCGAGACCGCCGTCCGCGCCGGGGTCGAGCGCGCGGACCCGTGAGACGTTGACTTCAAGTGAAGCGGGGCGGGTCAATGCCCGGTTGCCGCGCGAGGCGCCGTCGTTCGCGGACGGGTGTGCTTCAGTGGGGCGCTGCGGACGTCCCGGCCTCGCCGCTCCTGCCTCACCCTTCGGAAGGGAACCGGACCTCGTGCACGTACTGATCCTGGGCGGAACCTCCGAGGCCCGTCGCCTCGCCGAACTTCTGGCGGCGGACGCCAGGCCCGGGCTGCGCGTGACGAACTCCCTGGCCGGACGCGTGGCCGCGCCCCGAATGCCGCCCGGCGAGGTACGCGTGGGCGGCTTCGGCGGATCCGACGGGCTGGCCGCGTGGCTGGGCGGTCACGAGGTAGACGCGCTGATCGACGCCACCCACCCCTTCGCCGGCACCATGAGTCTTCACGCGGCGAAGGCCGCCGCCTCCGCGCGCGTTCCTCTGCTCGCGCTGCGCCGCCCCGGCTGGACCCCGGTGGCGGGAGACAGCTGGCACGAGGCCGGTTCCCTGGCGGAGGCCGCCGAACTGCTGCCCTCGCTGGGCCGGCGGGTGTTCCTCACCACCGGGCGCATGGGACTGGCCGCCTTCACCGCCCTGGACGACCTGTGGTTCCTCGTACGGTCCGTCGACGCACCCGGGGTGCCGGCCCCGTCCCGTACGGAGGTGCTGCTCGACCGCGGGCCCTTCACGCTCGACGGGGAGCGTGAGCTGCTGCGCCGTCACCGGATCGACGTCGTCGTGACCAAGGACAGCGGGGGAGCGGCCACCGCCCCGAAACTGACCGCCGCCCGTGAGGCGGGGCTGCCCGTGGTCGTGGTGCGCAGGCCGCCAGGACCCACGGGTGTGCCGGTCGTGACCACACCGGAGGAGGCGCGGGACTGGGTGCGGGAAGCGGCGGCCCTGGCACCGGGTCCGGTGCCCGCCGAACGGCAGTCCGAGTAGACGAGCGGGAGCGGAGGGGGCCGGTACGGGAAACCGGCCCCCCGCGCACGGTCAGCTCTTGCCGAGGAGCTTGTTCATCTCGGCGATCTCCGCGGTCTGCGCGGTGATGATGCCGTCGGCCATGGAGGTGGCGGGCTCGTACTCACCCTTGTTCTTCTCGGTGCCGGCCATGTCCACGGCGCCCTTGTGGTGCTCGATCATCATCGTGAGGAACATGGTGTCGAAGTCCGTGCCGGACGCCTTCTCGAGCATTTCCATGTCCGAGCCGTCCATCATGCCGGGCATACCGGACCCGGCCGGGTGGTCCATGCCGGGCATGGATTTCGCGGTGCCGCCGGATGCGGCCGGGACGTCCTCGCCCCAGGACGTCAGCCAGCCGCTCATGGTCCTGATCTCCGGGTCCTGCGCCTTCTCGATGCGCGAGGCGAGGTCCTTGACCTGGGCGGAGGAGGCCCGGTCGGCGGCGAGCTCCGCCATCTCCAGGGCCTGCCGGTGGTGCGGGATCATGCCCTGCGCGAAGGTCGCGTCCTGCGCGTTGTGCGCGCCGGCTGTGGCGTCGGCCGTGGTGCCGGCTCCTGCGGGCGCCGACGCGGAGCTGTCGCTGCCCGCGTCACCGCTGCTGTCGCTGTCCCCGCCGCTGTTGCCGCAGGCGGCGAGGGCGAGTACGGCGCCGACGGACACGGCCCCGAGGACGGCGCGGCGGGTCAGGGTACGAGTGTTGCGCATGCTGGAACTCCTGCTTGCAGTGTGTTTCACGAAGGGGATCCGGACGTGCCGAGGCGCACCACGTCGCTGTGTCATGGACGTGGCGCGGCGCGTGTGTCTAGATCCGCAGGAGTTGGAGTTCCGCCAGCGACGGTGGCGCGCGGGCGCCGTCCGGGGCCCCGGACGCGTACGAGCGGACCGTGTCCGCACGGGCGGGGACGGCCACCGGGTCGGGTACCAGGGCGGGCTGGGCCGGTGTGCCGCTCACCGCGGCCGCCACACAGGTCGGGTCGGCGTGGTGGAGGTGTCCGCCGCCGCAGTCCCCGTCGTCTCCTGGGCAGCCGTCATGAGCGCTGACCGCGGCGGTCGTCGTCGACGGTGGGCCGGCGTGTTCGTGAACCGTGCCGCCCGGAGCCAGGGCGTGCATGGCGAGCAGCCCTGCCAGCAGCCCGAGCACGAGCAGCGCCTTGCGCCACCGCGGCAAGGG